>CAINDZ010000357.1 GCA_903847545.1 uncultured bacterium
GATGCCGCGCGTCTTCGAGGGGTCGCCCTTGTAGCCCAGCGCCGCCCAGTCGATGCGGCCCTTCGCCTCGCCCTTGTGGCAGTCGGCGCACTTCAGCGCGGCTTCCTTCGGGGCCACCATGTGGTTGATCTTCTCCCACGATTCCGTCTCGGCGAAGTCGTGGTGGCCGCTGAACGTCAGGCCGGCGGCGCTCATGCCCGACTTGAAGGCCTTGTCCCAGTTGTTCGTCTCGACGAAGCCGCCGGCGCCGTACAGCTGCGGCACGAGCAGGATGTTCTGGTCCTTGTCGTAGGGCTGCTTGCCGCGCGTGACCTTGAACGGATAGATCTTCGCGCGCGGGTCCAGGCGGCTGCCTTGCGGGCGGTTCAGGTGCGTGACCACCGCGGGGTCCATCTTGTCGCCCAGCAGGTACTGCACGCTGACGCCGTCGAACCAGGCGTACGAGGGCACCACGTTCTTCGCCCAGCTGAGCGTGCCCTTCGTCTTGTCGAACACCGGCTTGCCCAGCGAGTCGGTCGTCGCGGCCATGTTCTTGCCCGCCGTCGACCAGTCCCACGAGACGACCGTCGGGTTCTCGCGCGCCACGGCCGGGATGTGGCAGGCCTGGCAGGCCAGGCTCTTGGCGTGCCAGTTCAGGATGCGCTTGCTGTGCACGGAGTCGTCGTGGCAGCCCGTGCACTCGAGGTGGTTGGTCGAGGCGCCGGGCGACGAGAACATCGCGCGGCCGGCGATCTCGTGGTGGCTGGTGGTGTGGCACTCCTGGCAGCTGAAGTTCTGGCCGTCGGCGCTCATGTGGACGTCCAGCTCGCGCGCGGGGGCCACCAGCGCCAGCTCGAGGTCGCCGTGCTTGACGTTGTTGCCGCCGTCGGCCGTGAAGTGGCAGGCGCCGCAGTTGGCGCGCGACGGCTTGCCGACGGTGCGGGCCAGGCTGGCCAGGTCCTGCTGCTCCCAGATCTTGCCTTCCCACGCCGTCGGCTTGTACGGCGGGTGGCCGGCGCCCGTGGGGAACTTGCGGTACTTGCCGGTCTGGTCGTGGCACACCAGGCAGTCGACGTTGCCCGCCTTGGTGAAGTCGAACGAGGCGCTGTTCCAACCGTAGCCGGCGTGGCAGCTGGTGCAGTACGGCCAGTTCGAGGGCACGGCGATGGCGTAGTTGTTCACCAGATTGCGCTTGCCGACGGACGTCTCGCCCTTGCCGACGACGGTCTGCGACGACTGCCACGTCCAGTGGCTGGTCTTCATGAAGTCGTGGGCGACGTCCTCGTGGCAGCCGAGGCAGGCCTCGGTGACGGCCGGTCCATCGGCGAACGGGCCCGTCAGGTCGGCGTGGTCCGGCACCGTGCGCACGGCCGCGCCCGCGATGGCGGGCAGCAGCGCCAGCAGCGCCGGCAGGATCAGGGTGCGCAGTCGCGTACGCATGGCAAACCCTCCGCATGGGATTTCCGGAACGACGGCCGCCCGCGCGGCCGCAGGCCTCACGCGGCGAACATTAGGCCGGTGTGAAACGGAAAACAAACGGCAAACAGGGGATTTGCGGCCCGAAAAGAGAACCGGAATCGTCCTCGATATTATCCGTTCAGGCGGCGGCGCCGCGCGCCGAAAACCGGGCGAGACCACCAACCACGGGAGCCTTCGCCATGGCCGTCTGCACGCACCTCGAGCAATACGGGGCCCAGTTCACCGCGACCGAGGCCGCGTAC
>CAINDZ010000358.1 GCA_903847545.1 uncultured bacterium
ACGACCTGCCCTACCAGTTCGAGCCCGGCGGCGCCAACCACGAGGGCTGCGCGGGGCTGCTGGCGCTGGGCGAATACCTGAAGCTGCTGGCGGGGGCGGATGCGGCGGCGCCCTGCACGCGCGGGGTGGTCGAGCGCGCGTTCGCGCACGCGGCGGCGCTGGAACAGCCCCTGACCGCGCGCCTGCTGGCGTACCTGTGCGGCAAGCCCGGCGTGCGGGTGGTCGGGTCGACGGTGGCCGACGAGGCGCGGGTCGGCACGATCAGCTTCACGCACGAGCGGCTGTCGGCCCGGGAGATCGTCGCCGCCGTGGACGACAGCGGCGTCGCCATCCGCCACGGGCACATGTACGCCCATCGGCTCTGCCAGCGGTTGGGCGTGCCGGTCGAGGACGGCGTGGTGCGCGCGAGCTTCGTGCACTACAACACGCCGGCCGAGGTGGAGCGGCTCATCGGCGTGTTCGGGCGGGTGCTCTGAGCGCCCCATGCGATTGCCGGACAACAGGTTAAATCATACCAGTAATGTCCGAATACCATGACCCGACCCGGCCCGCCCCCGGAATGACCTGCGGCTTCCCCTCAAGTGTTGACGCCCCTTACCGATTCCCGTTTCTTGATGACCGTCCTTGCGGCACGGGCTGTGTGTGCCGGCGCACCGTATCAACGTGGACAGCGACCGGGACTCCGGCTTGGCGGACCCGGTCGACGTGCCACGGTAACCCCACTGCGATCGAGCCCGTTGCCAGACGTGTGCCCTTCGGAGGTTCCGCCCCATGAGCTCGCCATTCGACAAGAACAAGATCGCCCCTGCGCAGTTTGCGCCGCGCCTCTACTGCTATGTGTCGACGCGATCTACCGACCTGGCCGCGCGACTGCGCGCGAAGGCCGATGCCAACGTGCAGTACGCCGAGATCGGCAATGCCGGCGGACGGACGCAGTTCCTGTTCGTGTCGCCCCGCCGCGACGGCGACAAGCTCATCCTTGCGTCGGTGACGAACGACCTGGGCGACTTCGACCTGGCGCGCATGACCGACCGTGCGCTGGCCGGCAAGCCCGTCGATGACGTTCCCTTCGACTCGAACGTGGCGCTCTCGTGCAACGATGCCGCAGCCTTCGCCTGCGCCTCGGGCTACTGGGGCATCATGACGCACTACTGGCACCACGATGCCGACACGTTCGTGTGCAGCAACAACGTCTTCCTGACGGCGGGCATCGCCGGCGACGAGCTGTCCGAGCCGGCGATGTTCGAGTACCTGTTCTTCGGGTGGCCGCGCAAGGAGAAGACCTGGTTCAAGGCCGTCAGCAGCCTGCAGCCCGGGCAGCAGCTGAAGCTCGACGTCGAGCGTCATGCCGTCGAACTGCTGGGCGGCACCGATTTCGACAAGCTGCTCGACCCCGAGCCGCTGGAGTTGCTCCCGACCGTGCGGGAGTTCTTTTCCAAGGCCAAGCAGCGCATCGGGCGGGACCGCACGACCTACATCTCGCTATCGTCGGGCAGCGACTCGCGCACGGTGCTCTCGTGCCTGCGCGGCATGAAGATGCAGCCGCACGCCATCAGCTTCGGCAACTTCAACATGCTCGAGACGCGCGACGTGGCCGAGTTGACGCACCAGCTCCACGTTCCCTGGCTGTTCGTCGACCTGGCGGAGTTCCCCGACCGGTTCGACGAGCTCTTCGCCGAGGGCACGTTCTTCTCCAACGGCCTTCTGAACCCGCTCCGGACGCACTATCCGTGGCTTTACAGCCACATGCGGCGCGGCAATGCCGTCTTCGAGGGCATCCTCGGCAGCGAGTTCATCAAGGGCGAGATCGCGATGCCCCCGATGGCCTCACCCATGTACCGGGACATCATCACGCTGGACATTTCGCTCGAGGCGGCCCTCGGCAAGTACTACCCCGAGATGCCCGAGCCGACGCGCCAGAACCTGACGAGCTACATCCGGTCGGAATACAGCCACATGTTCGTCAACGTGAACACGCCCGAGGGCGCGCGGTCGTTCCAGCGCTACCTGCTGGAGGACATCCCGCGCCGGTTCTTCGCCGGCATCATCAAGATCGCCTCGCAGAACAGCACGATGGGCTACTACCCGTTCCTGTCGCCGAGGATCCTGCAGGCCGTCTTCAGCAACGATTGCGGCATGCGCAAGGGCTTCTCGCTGCAGAAGGACTTCGTTGGCCCGATCGCGTCGCTGCGGGCCGAGGCGCTGATCGTGAAGGAGATGGACGAGGAGATCTTCAACAGCACGCTCGACCGGGGCGTCAGCTTCCGCGACGTCCTGGCGCCCGCCGCCGTGGCCAAGACCCGGCGCAAGATGAACCTGCTGGAGAAGAAGATCCGGATCGGCAGCCTGTTCGGCGGGCAGATCGACAACTCACGGGTGGTTGACCGGTTGCACGAGCCTGCGCTGACCCTGGAGTGCCCCACGTTCCCGGGCGGGCTCTCGAACAAGAACTGCGGCGACCTGCTCGCCAAGGCCGTGGTCAACTACAGCCAGGTGCGGGAACTGGCGCGGGCCTTCAAGCCCTGATCGCCGGCGCTGCCGGGCGTTGAACGACGAAGCCGGTCGTCACGTGCGCGACCGGCTTCGTCTTGCGTGTGGCCCTGCTGGTCCGGCGCTACTCGTCCGGCGTTTCGGCCGCCCCGCGCAGCTTCACCGGCCCGTGGCCACCCCGCGCGCGCATCTTCAGGTTCAGCATCTCGACGAAGACCGAGAAGCCCATCGCGAAGTAGATGTAGCCCTTCGACACGTGCTGCCCCGCCCCCTCGGCCACCAGCGACATGCCCACCAGCAGCAGGAACGACAGCGCCAGCATCTTGATGGTGGGGTGGTTCTCGACGAAGCGGCTGATGGAACCGGACGCCGCCATCATCACGAAGACGGCGATGACGACCGCGGCGATCATCACCGGCAGGTGGTCGGCCATGCCGATGGCGGTGATGACCGAGTCCAGCGAGAAGATGATGTCCAGCACCATGATCTGCGCGATGACG
>CAINDZ010000359.1 GCA_903847545.1 uncultured bacterium
AATAGCCCCTGGGGGCCGGGACGGCAACAACGGTTCCCCCGGGGGGCCCCTGGGATGGCCGTTGCCGGGCCCGGTCCCGGGGTCTATGCTGCGCGGCGCCCGCCCGCGCCACGCCACCTTCCGCCGCGGAGGTCCCGCCATGGTGTTCGCATCCGCCGGCCTCATCACGCTGGCCCTGGTGGCCTATTCGATCGGCGTCTGGGCCGAGCGCGTGGCGCGCTATCTCTATCGCTGGCATGTGGTTGCGTTCTGGGTGGGGCTCGGCTTCGACATCGCCGGCACCCTCGCGATGCACGCCCTGGCGCAGCGCCCGTTCAGCCTGCGCGACCCCCACACCCTGACCGGCCAGATGGCCCTGTGGCTGATGCTGGGGCACGCGGTGTGGGCCACGCGGGTGGCCGCGCGCGGCTCGGACGGCCAGCGGCGGCATTTCCATCGGTACAGCCTGGTGGTGTGGGCCTTCTGGCTCATCCCCTACTTTGGCGGGATGGCACTGGGGATGCGGCACTAGATCCGGTCTCTTTTGAGATCAAAAATGAAAAATAGTATCAATTAATTAAATCACATTCTTGTCACTTTCTTGTGCACACGCCCCGGAACTGCGGTAACATCCCATCACCATAGGACGAGGAAGGGCCCCGTTGCTGACGTCTGTCGGTGGGTATCACCGGCGGGCCGCAACTCGCCCGGGCAGTCGATGTCTGGGCCCGACTCGTGGATGATGACGTCACCGAACTGGGGAGGAACGACATGAATCGTGTTGCTACCGTCTTGCTGCTGGTCGCAGTCACCCTTGCGGCCACCCTCGCCTCGGCCACGCCCGTGGCCGGAACCTACACTTCCACTGATCTCGGCGGCACGGTCCTGACGGGTCGCGCGTCGACGTGGCGCTCGGGCGTCAACAGCGGGTTGCCCCATGTGCTGCACGCGCAGTCGTGGGACGGCGCGGCGCTCGGCACGCAGTGGGAAATCAGCTGCGCCACTGAGAACAGCGCCTTCGGCGTCGTGGACAACCGCGTCGGCGGCGTCGGCACCATCGTCTACACGTCGACGTTCACCGGCGGCACCTTCACCTTCCAGCCCGGCTGGGCCTTCGGCAGCGGCACGGGCACGCTCGGCACCACGTCGCTGACGACCACCGTGCAGTACATGATGATCGGCGGCGTGAGCACGCCGGTCGCCTCGGTCATCAACGGCAACACGTCGGGCGAGTTCAACGACGGCTGCATCCTGACCTTCGCCATCGGCAACGGGACCGGCGTCGGCGAGACGCCGTACGGCAGCATCCCGGCGACGTACCCGACGTTCCTGGACGGGACCTGCAATCCCGCGGGCGCCGGCGCCCAGTTCGGCACCTGGGGCAACGTGATCACGATCACGCTGAACTTCTTCTGCGCGGTGCCGACCGAGGAGACGTCCTGGGGCAGCCTGAAGGGCACGTATCGCTAATCTTGGCAACAAGTTGCCATGCATGTGCGGCGGGGCCGCCTCCTGGTGGGGTGGCTCCGCTTCGCGTTCCGCCCGACGGAATTCCTGAGTGTTGATTCTCATATTGCGAATGATTCTTGATGTCATTTTCGTAGACACCCCCCGACTATTTAGGATATGTTCTGTACGCATTAGGCGGAGGCTGTTGGCCGCCGCGGGTTGCAGTGGCCGGACTCACCGCCACCCCGCGGCACGCCCGGGATCGCGGTCCCCCCCGGGTTCAGCGCCGCCATGACGAGGAGACGGACCATGAAGCGGCTTGTCATTGCCACGATCGCGATCTCCCTGGCGTTCGCAGCCACCTCTTCCCTGGCCGGCCCCATCGCGGGCACCTACACCTCGACCGACCTGGGCGGCCAGCTGCTGACGGGCCGCGCCTCGACGTGGCGCACCGGCGTCAACAGCGGCCTGCCGCACGTGCTGCACGCGCAGTCGTGGAACGGCTCGAGCCTCGGCACCCAGTGGGAGATCAGCTGCGCCACCGAGAACAGCGCGTTCGGGGTGGTCGACAACCGCGTCGGCGGCGTGGGCACCGTGGTCTACACCTCCACGTTCAACGGCGGCACGTTCACGTTCCTGCCCGGCGGCTGGGCCTGGGGCGACGGCACCGGCACGCTGAACACCACGACGCTGGTGTCGACGGTGCAGTTCCTGCTGATCGGCGGCGTCAGCACGCCGGTGGCGTCGGTCGTCAACGGCAACACGTCGGGCACGTTCTCGGACGGCTGCCTGCTGACCTTCGCGATCGGCAACGGCGTGGGCGTCGGCGAGACGCCGTATGCCAGCATCCCCGCCACGTACCCTGCCTTCATGGATGCCTCGTGCGCGCCGGCCTCGCCCAGCGCCCAGTTCGGCACCTGGGGCAACGTCATCACGATGACGATGAACATCTTCTGCACCGTCGGGCAGGAGTCGACCTCGTGGGGCGCGCTCAAGAGCTCGTACCGCTAGTCGGCGACACCGACGACGATGTGATGATGCGCGAGGGCCGCCCGGCGGGGCGGCCCTCGATTTTTCACCCCCGGGGCCCTATTGGGGTTTCGTGGGTCGTGGCGCGCTGTTATCCTCGTTCGTCGCCCATGACATGATGTCCCATGGCCGGTGACCGAGGAGTCCCATGCCTCGCCCAGCGTCAACCATCCCCGGCGATCGCCGGAAGCCCGGCCTCCGTCCCGGCGGCGCGGCCGCCGTCCTTGCGCTTGCACTCGCAGTTGCGGGCGCCGGCTGCCCCGGGAACGCCTGCG
>CAINDZ010000360.1 GCA_903847545.1 uncultured bacterium
AACGCGGCCAGGACGGTCAGCGCAAAGCGGGATTGGCGCATGGGCGGGCCCTCCCTGGCCCGGGCGCCGGCACGGACGGGCCGTGCGGCGCCGCCATCATGGGGCAGGTCGGCCGGACGGTCAAGAAGTCCCGTCGGGCCGCTGGAAGTCCGGGTAGAGGGTCTTGATGCAGTCCGGGCAGACGCCGTGGGAGAACTGGGCCCCCGTGTGACGGGACACGTAGGACTCCACCTGTTCCCAATAGCCGGTGTCGTCGCGCACCTTCTTGCAGGAGGCGCAGATGGGCAGGATCCCCTGCAGGTCGCGGATCTCGGCCAGGGCGGCCCGCAGTTCTCGGATGGTCTCGTGACGCTCGGCCTCGGCCGCCTTGCGGGCGGTGATGTCGTTCATCACCGTCAGGAAGTACGACTTGCCCTGGTTGGCGATGATCTCGCCCGAGAACAGGCCGACCAGCACGCGGCCGCTCTTGGACCGGACCCGCAGCTCGACGTCGCGCACGCTGCCGGTCTCGCGCAATTGCGTCGCCACCTTCAGCTGCTCGTCGAGGTCGACGAACAGGTTCAGCTCGGGGCTCCGCTTCCCGATGACCTCGGCCGCGGTGTAGCCCAGCGTCTTCAGCCAGGCCTCGTTCACCTCGATGAACTCCTGGCCCGGCATGTTGCTGACGGCCATGGGCGCGGGATTCATGCGGAACAGGCGGTCGAACTTCTGCAGCGCCTCCTGCTCCATCCGCAGGTCGCGGCACAGCCCGACGATGCACTCGGCGCCGTTCCAGACGCCCTTCCACACGCGGGTCTCGACCGGGACCAGCATGCCGGACTTGTGGCTCAGCGGCAGGGGACACGACATGCGGGTGCCGGTGAACATCTCACCCAGGATGGCGGCCGCCTCCTGGCGCACATATTCCGGGTGCAGCTCGAGGATGTGCATCCCCAGCAGCTCATGGTTCGCAAAGCCGAGTGCCGCCGAGGTCGCGGGATTCGCATACATCAGGCGCCCATCGAGGTCGCCGATCAGCACGATGTCCGAGATGCTCTCGACCAGCGCCCGGAAGTTCTCGTCGCCCACGACGGGCGCCGCCATCCCCATGCCTGCCGTCGCTCCCACGCCGCCATCTGCCGTCGCCATTGCCTACCCCTGTCAGGTGCCGCAGCCTCTGCACGGTTGTGCCGTTAAGGATAACCGGCGCGTGCCCAATAAGCGAGATCCTTATTGAAAACGGGGCGATTTTCCCGACCCAAAACGCAAACGTCCAGCGGAAATTCCCAAAAATCGGTCACGGGCACCCGCCGGCGCCTGTTTCGGGTCGCAATTGCCGTGCCCGGGGGCGTACAATCGCCGCATGAACACACCACTTAAGGCCGCCGTCGTCGGCGCCGGCTACCTGGGGCGATTCCACGCCCAGAAGTACGCATCGCTGCCCGGGGTCGACCTCGTGGCCATCGTCGACGTCGACCCCGAGCGCGCCCGGGCGGTCGCCGCCGAGACGGGCGCCCCCCACGCCTGCGCAACCCTCGACCAGGTGCCGGTCGGGCTGGACCTGGCCTCGGTCGTGACCCCGAACGAGGCCCACTTCGCCGCCGCCGCCGCCCTGCTGGAACGGGACGTCCACGTCCTGCTGGAGAAACCCGTCACCGGCGACGTGGCCCAGGCCACCACGCTGGAGACCGCCGCTGCCGCCCGCGGCCTGGTCCTGCAACCCGGCTTCCTCGAGCGCTTCAACCCGGCGGTGCGCTTCCTGCGCGAGCACGCCCCGCGCCCCCGCTTCATCGAGGCCCACCGCCTGGGCGCCTTCAAGGCCCGCGCCACCGACGTGGATGTGGTCATGGACCTGATGATCCACGACATCGACATCGCGCTGCACCTGGTGGAAGCGCCGGTGTCCGAGGTCCGCGCCTCGGGCACGCGCGTCCTGACCGACCACGTCGACATTGCCAACGCGCGCGTCGAGTTCGCCGGCGGCGCCACCGCCAACCTGACGGCCAGCCGCGTCTCGCTGAAGGATATGCGGAAGGTGCGGGTGTTCAGCGAGGGCGGCTACGCGGCCGCCGACTGCGCCACGCGCGAGAACATCGTCGTCGGCCGCGGCGCCGACGGCTCGCTGCCGCTCTCCCCGGAGCCGCAGGTCGTGCGGCATGCGGCCTGCGACCCGCTGCTGGACGAGATCGCCTCGTTCGTGGCGGCGGTGCGCGGCGAACGTGCGGTCGAGGTGCCGGCCGCGGCCGGGCGCGAGGCCATCGCGGTGGCGCTGGCGATCCGCGCGGCGATTGCGCGGCAGGAGCGCTAGCCTACTGCAGGTGCATGGGCTAACGTCGATTTCACTTGTCCGAGTCAACGCCATTTTGCCATCGAGGTTATCGCAGTGCACGTTCTCAGACATCTCATTCAGAACGCGATCATGGCGTTCCCGCCTGTCAGGAATGCGGCGTCGAAATATCACCACACCGGCCGCAATGGCGACGATGCCGGGGTGCACGACACCCTGGCCAGGTATGCGGGCGCCGGTGGCAGCGCGTCGTTTGCCGGCAAGGCGATCCTGGAGCTTGGCCCCGGCCAGACGCCGCACGTGCTCCTGGCCATGCGCGCAGCCGGAGCCTCCCGAGCCGTCGGCGCGGACATCCAGCGCTACCAGGAACAGGAAGCAGCCAAGGAACAGGGTGTCGAAATCGCGCTGTACGACGGCGCTCGCCTCCCGTTTCCCGACGCCACATTCGACAAGGTCTTCTCCTGTGACGTCATGGAGCATGTCAGGAATCCCCGCCCCCTGGTCGCGGAGATGCGCCGCGTGCTGGTGCCGGGCGGCACTGTGTTCGCACGCGTCGATCTTCGGGATCACTACTATCTCGCCGTGGAGGACCGCTGGCTGACGTGCCTGAAATTCAGCACTGCTCTCTGGAACTCGATGACCTGGTATCGAAGCTCCTACGTGAATCGCCTTCGCTTGAGCGACTGGAATCGCGTGTTCGCGGAGGCCGGCTTTGTCGCCGACTACGCGGTGATCGAGCGTTCAGAACGACTTGCTGAACTCCATGATCAAGGCGCGCTTCCAGCCTCGGCATTGCGACTCGATCGTGACGATGCCTCCACGTATCGTTTCGACGTCTGGTTGACCGCCGCCAAGTAGAGGCACGGTTCCTCCGACACGCCTTGCACCGGCGCAATTCCGCCCTGTTGCTCGTGGCAATGCCGATGGCACCGCGAGCACAGCGTGACCAGGTTTTCCAGCGTGTTGCCTCCGCCCTCGCTGCGCGCCACCACGTGATGCACCTCCAGAAACCGCACCGCACCGCACCCGGGCGTGGTGCAGCGATGCCGGTCGCGCGCCAGCACCTTCGCCCTGGTTGATGGTGGGATCGTCGCGCGGTTCGGTTTCCCCGGCTCTTGCACGCGCGCATCGCACGCGAGGGCCGCCGCTTGCGCCGGCGCAAGTCGCTGCTCGCCGCGGCCGGTGACGGCCGCCATCGCGCCGCAATCGGGGCAATGCTGCACGACCACTTGCACGGGCGCCGAGCGGCCCGCGGCGATCCCAACCTCCCAGACCTCCCCGGCCACCAGCGACTCGAGCGCCGCCAGCACCAGGTCCATGCGGTCGGAGTCCGGGGCCACGACGCGCAGCTTGCGCGCCCGCTCCATGAGCGCCTCGAAGCGTGCCAGCTGCAGGCCGTCGGCGCGCAATGTCACCGTGGCCGGCGGCAGGTCGGCGCAGGCCGCGACACCCGGCCCGGCCGCCGCGTCCCCCATCTCGAGTTGCGCCGCGGGCGCCGCCGACTTGCGCCGGCGCAAGCTGCGCGCGCACCGCACCTCGCGCTCCAACGCGCGCCGTCCCGTCGCCACGGCCTTGCCCACCCACAAATCCTGCGTGGCCGGCGTCGCCACGCGCGCGACCTGCTGCGCCTTGGTCCAGCCCAGGTCGCCCGCGACCACGGCTTCCCGCAGCACCGGCAGCCGGTCGAGGTCATCGGCCAGCCGCTTGAACTGCCAGTAGCGATTCGGGCTGAATCCGAGCGCCTCGGTGGCGTACACCTGCAGGCTAGGATGCCCCAGCTCGCGGTAGAGCGCACGCCTCTGCACCTCGGCGAACCACAGCACGGCGCACTCGCGGGCCCAGTCGCAGGCCGCCAGCGATTGGCGCAACGCATCATCGACCTGGGCGGCGGGCCGGCCCGCGGCGAACGGAAGGAGCTGGATGGTGGTCATGATAGCCCTCATTTCGGGGGAGGATGTGATGGCGAAAATATAGCGAAATGCACGCGCAACCGCAAGGGGGTATTTTGATTAGTTTTGCGGACTGATTGGGAATTCATTGAATTTGGATGGCAATTTCAGCGGACGTGAAGCGCCGGTCGCACAGGTGGCAGCACACAGGTCGAGGGACTTTGCAGAGGCGCAGGCGAGGTGGGGTTGGCAGAGGCGCATCCAAAGTAGCGTGCCGACAAGGCCGCGCCCGCCAAGGCGCGCTCGCCCCCAGCACCCGCCAATCCGCGCCCGCCCCGCCTCACCTCTGAAAACTTGCGCCGGCGCAACGCCCCTAAGCGATCCCCAGCACCCGCCGCGCCTGCTCGCCATCGCGCGCCAGCTGGGTCTTCAACGCGTCGACGCCGTCGAACGTCGCCTCGCCGCGCAGGCGCTCGATCCAGTCGACCTTGATGTTGCGGCCGCGCAGGTCGCCCTCGAAGCCGAAGATGTTGGCCTCGATGCGCGGGATGGGCAGGCCGCCGCCGTGGAAGGTGGGCACGAAGCCGAAGTTGAGCATGCCGCCGTAGACGGCCCAGTCGTCGGGGGCGGCGCTCAGCAGGTCGCCCTGGCGGTCGACCTCGGGCAGCGCCTCGGTGACGCGGGCCAGCTGGCCGGGGCCGCCGACGGGGGCCACGTCGCCGGGCACCTGCACGCGCACCGCGTACACCCCCACCTTGGGCAGCAGCTTCAGGTCGTCGAGGGGGACCAGGTTCGCGGTGGGATAGCCCAGTTCGCGGCCGCGGCGGTCGCCCGGAGTAACTTCGCCCCACAGCGCGTATGGGCGGCCGAGCATGGCGCCGGCCAGCTTCATGTCGCCGTCGGTGACGGCGGCGCGGATGGCCGAGCTGCTGATGACCACCTGGCCCTCGCGCACGGGCGGGAACACTTCCAGCGTGAAGCCCAGCTCGCGGCCCAGCTCGGCCAGCGTCTGCGCGTTGCCGTGGCGGCCGGCGCCCAGGTGCACGTCGTGGCCCGCGACCAGGTGCCGCATGCCCAGGTAGCCGACCAGGAAGCGGCCGACGAACTCGCGGTAGTCCAGCCGGGCCAGCGTCGGGCAGAAGTCCGCCGCGATCACCGTGCGGCAGCCCAGCTCCTTCAGCACCGCCAGCTTCTCGCGCCAGGTCGTCAGCAGGAAGGGCGTGGCCGTGGGGTCCAGCGTCTGGCGCGGGTGGCGCGTGAAGG
>CAINDZ010000361.1 GCA_903847545.1 uncultured bacterium
AGCGCCTCGCGGTCGGCCTCGGGCACCTCGCTCTGCAGCTGGCAGTGCACGGCGATGTGCGGGGGGATGGCCACGTCCAGGTCGATGCCCTGCACCTTGTAGCCGGCCTTGCCGATGGCCGGGAGCAGCTCGTTGAGGTCGTCGGCGATGGTCTTCGCCATCTCGGCGCTGACCGGGCCGAGGGCGCCGAGGCGGCCGAGGGCGTCCTTGGCGGCGGTGGCGCCGCTGCCGGCCAGGTCCTTCGCCGATTGGGCCATCGCGTCGATCTTGTCCTTCATCCCGCATCCTCCGACAGGGTCCGTCGATGAGACGTAAGTTGGCTCCCCATATAGCGACAGGGCGGCCGGGGCCGCAACTGAAACCGCGCGCGGCGAACCTGTTACGAAACAATCACTTGCGGATTGCAAAGAAACTGACCATCTTGTCCCGACATGGCGGACGCGCCCCCGAGGCGCCACCCCCCATGCCGCTTGGGCGATTCCCCTGCCTTCATCTGGCTGGACCCGCGCCGGGCGGGACCGCCGCGTTTTGCGGCGGGATCACGTTGTTCCGAACCGACTTCGCATGGGATTCCGGGGCCGCCGGCTCGCGTCGGCGATGTCTGCCCGTTTCCCCCGCTCGAAGCCAGCGCACACCTGGTCGCGGGATACGCCCGCGCCGGTGCGGTGTGCGGGGACGACCGTGTCATCGGCGCCTTCATGAATGAGCGCTTTTTTCGAGGAGACCCTGTTTGAATTTCACCGATTTCCCCCTGGACCGCCGCCTGCAGTCCGCGATCACCAAGGCCGGCTACACCAAGCCCACGCCCATCCAGGCGAAGGCCATCCCCCTCGTGCTCGAGGGGTATGACGTGCTGGGCATCGCCCAGACGGGCACCGGCAAGACGGCGGCGTTCATGTTGCCCATCGCGCACCGGCTGGCCAACGGGCCGCGGTTGATGGGCCCGCGCGGGCCGCGCTGCCTGATCCTGGCGCCGACGCGCGAGCTGGCCGAGCA
Organism: uncultured bacterium; assembly: GCA_903847545.1. Classification (GTDB taxonomy): domain Bacteria; phylum Krumholzibacteriota; class Krumholzibacteriia; order LZORAL124-64-63; family LZORAL124-64-63; genus CAINDZ01. The sequence goes on from CAINDZ010000361.1 coordinate 997, forward strand.
GATCCGCGAGACCGGCGGGCAGTTCGCCGGCGCCGTCGGCCTTGACGGCGTGGCGCTGTACGGCGGCATGAGCAAGCGGCCGCAGGACGAGAAGCTGCGGCACGGCGTCGACGTGGTCGTCGCCTGCCCGGGCCGGCTGCTCGACCACGTGGACAGCGGCACCATCGACCTGCGCGGCGTCGAGGTGCTGGTGCTGGACGAGGCCGACCAGATGTGCGACATGGGATTTTTGCCCGACGTGCGCCGCATCATCGCGAAGCTGCCCGTGCAGCGGCAGACGCTGTTCTTCTCGGCCACGATGCCGCCGGACATCCGCACGCTGGCCGACCAGATCCTGCACAACCCGAAGCCGGTCGAGATCGGGCACTCGCGCCCGGCGGCGACCGTCTCGCACGCGCTGTACCCGATGCGCGAGAACATCAAGAGCGCGCTGCTGGTCGAGATGCTCGAGCGCGTGGCCACCGGCAAGGTGCTCGTCTTCACGCGCACCAAGCGCCGGGCCCGCCACCTGGCCGAGGTGCTCGAGGTGAAGGGCCACCGCGTGTCGGCGCTGCAGGGCAACATGACGCAGAATCGCCGGCAGGCCGCCCTCGATGGGTTCAAGAAGGATCGCTTCGACATCCTCGTGGCCACCGACCTGGCGGCGCGCGGCATCGACATCAGCGCCATCTCGCACGTCATCAACTACGACATGCCGTCGACGGTCGAGGCCTACACGCACCGCATCGGCCGCACGGGTCGCGCCGAGCTGTCCGGCGAGGCGTTCACGTTCACGACGCCCGAGGACGAGCCGCTGGTGCGAGGCATCGAGCGCGTGCTCGGTTCGAAGATCGAGCGCCGCCACCTCGAGGGCTTCGACTACAACTCGACGCCCCCGCGCGGCAACCGTCCCGTGATGCCGCGCGACGGCAAGTGGGAGAAGGCGGCGCCGCAGGGCGAGCGCGCGGGACGTGGTGATCGCACTGGGCGTGGTGATCGTGCTGGGCGTGGCGAGCGTGCCGGACGCGGCGAGCGCGGCGAGCGCACCGAGCGTCCGG
>CAINDZ010000362.1 GCA_903847545.1 uncultured bacterium
CGCGAGCTGGTCGGCGTCGACGGCAGCGCCCGCGGGCGCGGCGCCATGGCCGCCGAGCAGCAGCGGCGGGGCCGCGCCGCCGGCCATCGCGGGAGCCTGCGCCGCCAGGACCGCCACGACGTCGACGAAGGTCACGTCGTCGCCCCGGTACAGCGCCTGGTGCAGCCGGCGCGCGGGGCCCGTCAGCGCCCACCCCACGCCGTCGGTGCCCCAGCCCTCGGGCGGGCGCAGCAGCGCCTCGGGCAGCACGTCGGGGCGGTAGAGGCCGCGCAGCAACGCCGTGTTCGCGCGCGCAGGCAGCGCGCGGCACAGCTGGGCGTTGACGAGGGCGTCGAAGGCCACGTTGTGCAACGGCGTCACGCGCGGGTAAAGGCGCGTGTGGCCCAGCAGGATGTGGTTCAGCTCGTGTAGCAGCAGCACCTGCAGGGACTCGTCGGCGGCGCAGTGGCGCTCGACGAAGGCGGGGTTCACCCGCAGGCGCGGGCGCTCGCCCAGCGAGACCTCGGCCGAGGGCACCGCGCCGGTGAGCTCGAGGTCGGACAGGCCCAGCAGCGCCAGGTAGTCCACGCACTCGAGCGGGACCACGTCGACGATGCGCTCGCGCAGCCGGGCGGTCGCGTCGGAAGCGGCAGCACAGGTCATGGCCGCACCCCCCGCGTCGCCGCGACGGCCGCCGGGGCGGCGAAGAAGCGGAACGAGACATCGGGCTCCATCAGCGGGTCCTGGTGCGGCGAACGGCGCGCCAGGAAGAGGCCGCCCGACACCCGCGACACCAGCGCCAGGGCCAGCAGCGGGTCCTTCACGATGCCGAGGCCCGAATGGGCCTGCGGCACGCGCTGCACGACGGCCATTGCCGGCAGGTTCCAGGGCGCGAGGTCGATCGCGGCGAGACGCTGGTCCAGCTCGCCGCGGGCCGCCTCGTGTGAGAGGCCCTCGATGTCGCGCTGGCACCAGAACTGACCCATGGGCACCTTCCGGGCCAGCGTGAGCAGGCGCAGCAGGCGGATGTGCTCGTCGTGCACATCGCTTTCGTCGTCGTAGAAGTCGGTCAGGAGCAGGTAGAGGTCGACCTGCGCCAGCAGCTGCACGGGATGAGCCGTGGCGGAGTACGGCACGGCATTGGTGGGCTGGGCCATCACGCCACCTCCTGCGCGGTCGCGGGCGGGAACAGCGGGCGCCAGGCGCGCCAGCCGGCGGCGATCTCCTGGACCTGGTGCGGGATGTCGGCGCGGCACAGCGCGCGCAGCACGCCCTCCAGCCCGGCGCGGTGCCGGAGCCCCTCGGGGTCGAGCCGGCTGATCTCGAGGCTCGCCTGTTGCTGGGCCAGGGGCGGCTGGTGGTGGTAGCTGAACGGCCCGGGGTCCATGCCCGGGTCCTCGACGATGGGCAGGGCCAGCTGCGCCAGCTGCTCGCAGGCGGCGGCCGACAGCAGGTCGGCATGCGAGAACGAGGCGGTCATCAGCAGGGCCAGCAGGTGCCGGCACCCGGACGGCTGCGCGGCCACGGCGTCGAGCACGAGCTGGCTGAGCTCGGTGCGCGTGAACACGGCCGGCCCGGCCGCCAGGGCGGCCGCGACGCGGCGCACGGGGTCGGTCTCGCCGCGGAGGGCCCGGCGGGCGGGGTCGCCGCCGTCGGCCTCGTGCGCAGCCTGGCGGTGCGCCGCGCGCAGGACCGTCTCGTCGATGGCCTGCCCCAGCGCG
>CAINDZ010000363.1 GCA_903847545.1 uncultured bacterium
CGCCTTCGCGCGGCCGTCTTGCTATCGTCGGCGGCTGCTCCATTTGCCCGGCACAAGGATGCGTGTCCCCGATGACCGACCTCCAGTCCCGTCTGCGGGAAATCCCCCAGGTCAGTGCCGTATTGGAAGATGCGCGCCTGGTGGACCTGCTGGCGGGACGTCGGCGTGCCTGGGCGGGGCGCATCGTGCAGGACGAGGTGGACCGGTTGCGCGCGCGCCTGCGCGAGGCGACCGGGCCGGTGGAGGACCGTGCCGCCCTGCACGAGCAGGTGGTGGCGGCGGTGCGGGAGCGGTGCGGGCGCCTGTTGCGCCCGGCGTGGACGCGGGTGCTCAACGCCACGGGCGTCGTCATCCACACGAACCTGGGCCGGGCCAACCTGCCGGGGCCCGCGGCCGAGGCGGCGCGGGTCGTGGCCACGCGCTACACCGACCTGGAGATGGACCTGGGCAGCGGGCAGCGCGACCACCGCGGGCGCCTGGTCGAGCAGAAGGCGGCGCTGCTGGCCGGCGCCGAGGATGCCCTGGTGGTCAACAACAACGCCGCCGCCCTGTGGCTGGCCGTGCGCTACCTGGCCAAGGGCGGGCCGGTGGTGCTGTCGCGCGGCGAGATCGTGGCGATCGGCGGCTCGTTCCGCCTGCACGAGATCATCCACGAGACGGGCAGCACGCTGGTCGAGGTGGGCACGACCAACCGGACGACGCTGGCCGACTACGAGCGCGCGCTGGTGCCGGGCGCCGTCGTGCTGAAGGTGCACCGCAGCAACTTCGCGGTGGAGGGGTTCACGGCCGAGGCGTCGCTGGCCGAACTGGCCGCGCTTTGCGCCCGCAGCGGCTGTCCGCTGGTGTACGATGCGGGCAGCGGGCTGCTGGTGCCGCCGGTCGAGCTGGGGCTGCCGGCGGGCGAGTCGCTGCTGGCCGACGACGTCGCCACCGGCTGCGACCTGGTCACGTGCAGCGGGGACAAGCTGCTGGGCGGCTGCCAGGCCGGGCTGATCCTGGGGCGCGCCGGGCATGTCGCCGGGCTGCGCGAACACCCGCTGCGGCGCGCCGTGCGCGTCGACAAGACGACGCTGGCCGCGCTGGACGGCGTGCTGACGGCGTACCTGGAGGCTACGGCGCTGCCGGACCTGCCGGCGCTGCGGGCGCTGGCGCAGTCGCCGGCGCAATTGCAGGAGCGCGCCGAGCGCCTGGCCGACGCGCTGGGCGCGCAGGCGCCGGCCGGCTGGAGCGTGGCCGTGGTGCCCGACGTCTCGAGCGTCGGCGGCGGCACGTACGCGACGTGCGCGATGGAAACGCGCCTGGTGTTGCTGGCGGCGCCGCGGGCCGAGCTGGAGGCGTGCCACCAGCGCCTGCGCCGGCAGGACCCGGCGGTCGTGGCGCGCCTGAACCAGGCGGGCCTGGCCGTGGACCCGCGCACGCTGGCCGACGATGAGGAATCCCTGCTGGTCGATGCCTTCGCGTGCGCCTGGGCGGTGGCGAAGGCCAAGGTGGTGACCCGTGGCTGAGCACATGCACCTCGAAGGACTTCCCGTGTTCGCCGCCGGCCATGCGGCCGTCGACCTGCGCCTGGAGGCAGGCGCGGGGTTCTGGCCCGCGATCGAGGGGCTCGTCGCGGGTGATCGCCTGGGCGCGCAACTGGACGACCTGCTGGCCGGCGGCACGTCGCCGCGCACCTGGTGCGTGCTGCACGAACCGGGCGAACCGCAGTTGAGCGCCGCGGCGGCGCTGCTGCTCGCGCGCGCGCTGGTCGGGCGCGGGCAGAACGTGCTGGTGCTGGACGTCGACGAGGCCGAGGCCGCGCTCACGTGCTGGGCGGGCCGCGACGAGACCGAGGGCTGGATCGACGTGGCGCGCTTCGGCGCCTCGGTGCTGGGCGCCGGGCTGGCGTTGCCGTTCCGCGGCGGGCGAGGCCTGCTGCTGGGCGTCGGCTCGTTCCGGCCCACCGACGCGAACGACGGCGAGATCGTCTCGCTGCTCGGACGACTGCGCCACCAGGCCGACGACATCATCTTGGTCGGGGCGGTGGGCCCCGCGGTGGTGCCCTGGGCCCGGCTGGCCACGCGCCGCGTATTGTGCTGGGATCCCTCCGTGCGCGCGGCCGACCAGCTCGCGCGCGTGAGCCTGCCGTTCGACGCCAGCGGGGCTCCCCTGACGGCGCTGGTCGCGTTCGGCGAGGTGCCGGCGGCGGCCGGCCGGCAAGACGCGGTCGCCGCGACGGCCGGCGCGACCGAAAGCGCCGTCGAGGGCGCGGCCGGCGGCGCGGTGGACGCGGGTGCGATGGATGACGGTGGGCTAAACGACGAGGCGCATGACGACGAGGCGCATGACGACGAGGCGCATGACGACAAGGCGCTGGACGACGATGTGCTGGAATTCGGTGAGTTGGACGAGGACGCGCTGGACGAGGACGCACCGGACGAAGACGCACCGGACGAAGGCGTGCTGGACGATGTCGCGTCCACCGCCGACGGCGCGGATGCCGGCGAACCGGACACCGAGGCGGACGCCGATGCCGTGCCCGGCGAACCGGTGCCGGACCTGGTCGTCATGTACGGGGCCGGCGCGCCGACGCGCGCGGACGGCGCCCCGGCGACCGATGCGTCCCCGGCGGGTCCGCTCGCGCCGCCGCCCGTGTACCCGCGCGCCGCAGACCTCGGGCTCGGCGGCGAGACCGAGACGCCGCGGCAGAATCCGCGCGTCTTCTGGCTGGCCACCGGTGTGTTCGCGGTAGCGCTGCTGGCGGTCGCCTGGTACTGGTCCGAGTACGTGCGCGTGCCGCCCGGCGGCTATTTCACGCCCGTGGTGACGCACGCCGATTCGACGCAGTCGACGACGGGCACCGCCGCGGACGGTGCCGGTGACGAGGCCGCCCGACAGGTCGCGACCGCCGGCGGGCAGACGTCGCTGGACGACTCGCTGTCCGAACTGGGCGGGGCGGTCGCCTCGACGCCGGCCGGGGAGTCGGGCGGGTCGACCGTGAAGCCCGACGCGCAGCCGTCCGCGCCGCCGGCGTCGCCGCCGTCGACGGCGGCCGTGGCCTTCGACCGTGCGGCCTACGACGGACCGGTGGGCGAGGCCGGCTGGGCGCTGCACGTGTATTCGGTGCCCGACAGCGCGGGCGCCGTCAGGGAATGCGCCGGGCTCGAGCGCTCCGGCTTCCGGACGGCCGTGCGCATCGTCGAGATCAAGGAAAAGGGCGGTCGCTGGTGGCGGATCTACGTCGGCAGCTTCCCGTCGCGGAAGGCGGCGCAGGCGGCCATGCCGGCGCTGCTCGAGAAGCTCCATGCGAACTGGGCCGAGGTGGCCCCCATGAAATAGGTCGGCGGTCGCGGCGGGGCGGTTGTCCCGCGGGCGGTCGGCCTGTCGACATCGCACCATGAACGCCGCGCCCGGCGCGGAAAAGGTGATCACGTGCGCCTGAAGAACATCGAACTGCAGGGCTTCAAGTCCTTCGTCGACCGCACCCGCCTGGACTTCGACCACGGCATCACGGCCATCCTCGGGCCCAACGGCTGCGGCAAGTCGAACGTCGTCGACGCCGTGCGCTGGGTGCTGGGCGAACAGTCGGCCAAGCAGCTGCGCGGCGGCAAGATGGACGACGTCATCTTCAAGGGCACGACCAAGCGCCGCCCGGTGGGCATGGCCGAGGTCACGCTCACGTTCGAGAACGAGGACCGCGGCCTGCCGATCGACTTCAGCGAGGTGGCGATCAAGCGCCGCGTCACGCGCGACGGCGGCAGCGAGTACTTCCTGAACGGCGCGGCTTGCCGCCTGAAGGACCTGCGCGACCTGTTTTTCGACAGCGGCGTGAACAACACGTCGTACTCGATCATCGAGGAGTCGATGATCAAGTCGATCCTCAACGAGAACAACGACGACCTGCGGCACCTGCTGGAAGAGGGCTCGGGCATCACCAAGTACAAGGCCCGGCGCAAGGAGACGCAGCGCAAGCTGGACCGCACGCAGAGCGACCTTGTGCGCCTGTACGACATCATCGAGGAGATCGGCAAGGAAGTCCGCTCGCTGCAGCGCCAGGTGGGCAAGGCGCGCCGGCACCAGCGGCTGTACGGCGAGATCCGCGCCCTGGACCTGATGGTCGCGGCGCGGCGGCGCCAGGAGCTGGACACGCGCGAGGCCGAGGCCCGTGACCGGCTGCAGGAGTTCCGCACGCTGGCCGAGGCGGGCGTCGGCGAGCTGGCCGAGCTGCAGGCGCAGATCGAGGCCGCGCGGCCGACCATCGACGAGCGCGAGGCCGAGCGCCGGCAGCTGGAGGAGGCCCTGCACGCGTTCGAGGAGGACCTGCAGGAGACCGAGCGGCAGGTGCTGGTGCTGGAGCACCGCATCGCCGAGCAGAAGCGGCGCATCGAGGCCGGCGAGTCCGGCATCGCCGAGGCCGAGACCCGGCGCGGCGAGATCGAGGGCCAGATCGCGCGGCTGGACGAGAGCCTGCTGCAGGTGCGCGACGAGCTGGAGGGCGCGGCCCGGCTGCTGGCCGAGCGCGACGAGGAACTGCAGATCATGGAGGACCGCCTGGCGCGCGACCGCGCGGCGCTCGACGACGCGACGGCGCGCAACCTCGAGGTCATCGAGAGCGATGCCGCCCAGCGCAGCCAGCTGCGCGAGCTGCAGGTCAAGCAGGAGAACCGGCGCGAGCGCGTCGCCATCCTGGCGGGCGAGAAGGAAGCCGTCCTGGAGCAGGGTCGCGAGGCCGGTGCCCAGCTGGCGGCGGCCGGGGAGCAGGTCGAGCCCGCCCGCGCCCAGCGCCTGGCGGTGCTGAACGAGCTGGCGGCCCTCGAGCGCGAGGAGACCGACCTGGAGTCGGCCGCGGGCTCGCTGCAGGAGGAGGCCGCCGCGCTGGCGGCGCGGCGCGAGGCCGCGCGCAGCACCCACGACCTGCTGAGGCGCCTGCACGAGGACCACGAGGGCTACGGGCAGGGCCCGCGCGAGCTGCTGAAGCGCCACGGCGGCGAGCCGCGCCTGGTCGGCGGCCTTGCCGACCAGCTGGCGGCGGCCCCGGCCGACCTGCCGGCGCTGGCCGCGCTGCTGGGCGAGGTGCTCGACGCGGTCGTCGTCGACCGCTGGGACACGGCGGCCGACTTCGTGGGCGAGCTGCGTCGCGACGGGCTGGGCCAGGCCAGCCTGATCTGCCGCGACGGTTTCGCGGCCGAATCCGCCGGCGGCGGCGAGACCCCGGCCGGCGGCCGGCCCGCGCGCGAGGCCATCACCGGCCCCGGCGCCGCGATCCCGGCGCTGCGCGCGCTGCTCGGTCGCTCGTACATCTTCGCCACCGACGCCGATGCGGCCGCGGCCGCGGGCGCCTGGCGCGGCGCGTCCCCCATCGTCTGCGTGAGCCGCGAGGGCCTGCTGGTGACCAGCGACGGCCGCGTGCGCGGCGGCCGCGGCGAGGGCGCCGACACCGGCCTCCTGGGCCGGCGCGAGAAGCTGCTCGAGGTGGAGGGCGAGATCGCCAACCTCGACGAGCGCACGCAGGTGGCCCAGCAGCGCGTCGCCGCCAACCGCGCGCGGCGCGAGGACGTCCGCGTGGCGCTGATCAACGGCCGCGGGCGCCTGTCGGCCGGCGACAACGAGCTGAACGCGCTGCAGGTGAAGATCGCCGAGCTGCGCCAGCGCTCGGAGGCCGCCGGCGGCCGCGCCCAGGAGATGGACGCCGAGCGCGCGCGCCTGGAGGCGGAGATCGCCGACCTGGCCGCCGCCGAGACGCAGATGACCGACCTGCTCAGCGAGAGCGGGCGCCTGCGCCAGGACAGCACGATGCACCGCGAGGACCTGCGCAAGCGGGTCGAGGAAATCCAGATGGAGCGCGACGAGGCGCGCGCCAACCTGTCCGAGCTGCGCATGGGCCAGCAGCGGCGCGAGAGCCGCCAGCGCGAGACCGAGACGGCACTGGCGCACCTGCGCGAGAACGTGGCCGAGCTGTTTGCGCGGCGCGAGCGCCTGGCCGAGGAGATCGAGTCGGGCCGCCTGACGGCCGAGACGCTGGGCGAGGAGTTGGTCGCCAAGCGCGAGGTCCTGTCCCGCGCCATGGACGAGCGCGAGCGGCGCCGGACGGTCGTCAAGCGCGCGGCCGAGGGCATTGCCGCGCTGCACGAGGAGACGTCGATCTGGAACCGCCGCGTGCAGGAGATCGAGAAGCAGCGCGGCGGCTTCCGCGAGCAGGCCCACAGCCTCGAGACCGAGCTGGCCACGCTCGACGTGCGCCGCAACAACCTCGAGGAGCGCGTCGAGGAGCAGTGGAAGGGCACCTTCCGCGAGCTCATCGACTCGGTGAACCCCGAGCACATCCCGTCCGAGCTGCTGATGGAGGACAACGTCTTCCAGGTCGCGCAGGCCGAGGAGCTGCTGGAGGACCGGCGGAAGAAGATGGCCGAGCTGGGCCCGATCAACCACCTGGCCCTCGAGGAGTACGACACCAAGAAGGAGCGCCTGGACTTCCTCGAGAAGCAGCGCGACGACGTCGAGAAGGCCCGGGACGACCTGACGAAGGCCATCAACGAGATCAACCGCACGGCCCGCAAGCGCTTCATCCACACGTTCGAGGAAGTGCGGCGCAACTACATCGCCGTGTTCGAGACGCTGTTCAAGGGCGGGCGCTGCGACCTGGTGCTGCAGAAGACCGACGACCCGCTCGAGAGCAACATCCTGATCACCGCGCAGCCCACGGGCAAGGTCATCGACACCGTGTCGCTGCTGTCGGGCGGCGAGCGCTGCCTGACCGCGCTGTCGCTGCTGTTCGCGGTGTATCTGGTCAAGCCGTCGCCGTTCTGCATGCTGGACGAGGCCGACGCGCCGCTGGACGACGCCAACATCGGGCGCTTCGTCAACATGCTGCGCGAGTTCAGCCGCAGCACGCAGTTCCTGGTCATCACGCACAACAAGCTGACCATGGAGACGGCGAACCACCTGTACGGCGTGACGATGATGGAGCCGGGCTGCAGCTCGATCGTCTCGGTCAGCTTCCACGACGTGGAGATGACCCAGAGCGACCAGGAGCTGGGCGGCGCCATCGCCCGCAAGCGCAAGGAAGTGGACGACGCGGCGATGAGCGCGCGCGGCCAGGCCTTCATGGAGACGATCGAGGCTGTCGAGGCGGCCGAGGCCGAGGCCGACGCGGCCGTCGCCGCCGCCGACGAGGCCGTCGCCGCGACGGGGCTCGCCGCGGATGAGGACGGTGCGGACGAGGGCCGCAGCATGGAGGCCTCCGAGTGATCAAGGGCGTGCTCGACCGCTTCAAGAGCGGCCTGAAGAAGACGCGCGAGGGCTTCGTCGGGAAGCTGCAGTCGCTGTTCGGCGGCCGCGTGCGCCTGGACCAGGAGACCCTCGACCGCATCGAGGAGCTGCTGATCAGCGCGGACATGGGCGTCGCCTCGGCGGTGGCCATCACGCGCAACATCGAGAAGCGGCTGAAGGAGGAGGGCGGCGAGGCCACCCTCGACTCGGTGCTCGGGGTGATCCGCGCCGACGTGCTGGCCATCCTGAACAACGCCACGCCGCGCCTGCGCCCGGTCAGCTGGGACGAGGCGGGGGACGCCCCGAAGGCGAAGAAGAAGGCGCCGCAGCCGGCGCCCGCGGCGACGCCGCCCGACGCGGCGAAGGGCCCGCGCGTGATCTTCGTCGTCGGCGTCAACGGCACCGGCAAGACGACGACCATCGCCAAGCTGGCGCACCGCCTCAAGGCCGAGGGCAACCACGTGCTGCTGGCGGCCGGCGACACGTTCCGCGCCGCGGCCGTCGAGCAGCTGACGGTGTGGGCCGGCCGCATCGGCGTCGAGTGCGTCAGCCAGGGGCAGAACGCCGACCCGGCGGCCGTGGCGTTCGACGCGCTGAGCGCGGCCGAGGCGCGCGGCGCCGACGTCGTCATCATCGACACGGCCGGTCGCCTGCACACCAAGACGAACCTGATGGACGAGCTGGGCAAGGTGGCGCGCGTGATCCGGCGCAAGACGGGCCGCGACCCCGAGACGCTGCTGGTGGTCGACGCCAACACCGGCCAGAACGGGCTGCAGCAGGCGCGTGTCTTTGCCGAGACCATCCCCGTCGACGGCCTGGTGCTGACGAAGCTGGACGGCACCGCCAAGGGCGGCATCGTGGTGGCCATCGCCGAGACCCTGGGCCTGCCCGTGCGCTGGGTGGGCATGGGCGAGAAGGTGGACGACCTGGCCGCCTTCGACCCGCAGGTCTTCGTCGAGGCCCTGTTCGCCGACTGGTCGGGCGAGGGCGCGGCCGGGGCACTGCGGGACGACGATGCGCCGGCCGCCAGGTAGGCGCCGCGGCGGGCTGCGCCGCCTGGACGACCTGCTGGACCGCGCCGTCGGCCGCACTAAGGACCGCTGGGACAGCCGCGACGACGACCGGGAGCGCCGACGCGAGCGCGGCCCGGTCGTCCGCACGATGGACATCCGCCGCGACCGCGAGATCTTCGAGCGCCTGACCGCCCTGGACTACGACTACCTGCTGTGCCAGCGCTTCACCGCGGGCGCCCGCGTGCTGGGCGACCTGCTGCCGCAATCGGTGGTGGGCCGCGCGCAGAACGGGCACGGCTGGTTCACGGACGAGTTCGGCGTCTCGCTGCGCTTTCCCGACGCCACCTTCGAGCGCGTGCTCTCGGTGCTGGAGAAGGTCGACCCCAACCTGCGCGGCCTGCAGGTGCGCGAGCGCCGCGGCCAGCTGGTGACACGCTTCGGGCAGTGGCTGCTGGCCAACTGCGACCGCCCGCGCCTGAAGCTGGAGGTCGACGGCGCCCCGCCGCTGGGCATCGAGTTCCTGGCCGGTCACGAGGTGGACACGCGCGCCTTCTGCACCGGGATGGTGCTGGCCGGCTTCATGGACGACTGGGAGCACCGCCGCACGGCGATGCTGGCCCACAAGCGCACCTGGGGCGGGCAGCCGTTCAACATCGGCGGCGGCGACATCATGATCGTCGACCGCGAGAAGTTCGAGATGTGCGGCCTCGAGGACCCGGGCGCCATCGTGCTGGAGCCCGACCAGCTGCGCGAACTGCGCGACTACGGCGTCCTGCTGCGCGAGGGCCGCGGCCCGTACCGCTTCCCCGACCACGACCAGGTCTACTTCCGGCGCCGGCTGGGCGACGGCGTCTGCGACGACCTGGCGATGATCTGGGTGGCGGCCAGCTACGGGTACGACGCGCTGCTGGGCGCTTTCCTGATGGACGGCATCGACACCTACGACAAGTACCTGCTGGAGATGACCTGGGGCGGGTACGACACCTGGCTTGCCGGGGCGCTGCAGGAGAGCTTCCTCGAGCGCGAGGACCGTCCTTTGGTCAGCGACGAGCGCATCTTCGACCTGATCCACTTCGCGGCCAAGCGCAACGACCCGCCGGTGAACCTCAGCAGCTCGCACCGCCGCCTGATCCAGTTCGAGGCGCAGGCCCCGGTGCCGACGGTGCTGAACCACTGGCGCTTCGTGATGGGCGAGCCCGTCTACGACATCCACCTCGGCTTCGCGCGCGTGCCGGCCGAGGAGTTCTACGGCGCCGCGTGGCACCGCCTGCAGTCGGCGCGGCTGCCGGTGCCCGCGCCGCGCTTCCTCAAGGCGCGAAAGGAGCGCTGATGGCCAAGGTGGTGGGACTGGGCGGCGTGTTCTTCAAGGCGGCCGATCCCGAGGCGTTGGGCGCGTGGTACGCGCAGTGGCTGGGTGTGCCGGTGCAGCACCCGTACGGCGCCAGCTTCCTGCCCGGCGACGTGCCGGCGGGCGGCTGCTCGGTGTGGGCGCCCTTCGCGGCCGACACGGCCTATTTCCAGCCGTCCCTCCAGGCGTTCATGGTCAACCTGATGGTCGACGACCTCGACGGCGCGCTGGCCCAGGTGGCCGAGGGCGGGGCGCAGGTGCTGCCCGACCGCCAGGAGGCCGAATACGGCCGCTTCGGCTGGTTCATCGACCCCGAGGGCAACAAGGTCGAGCTCTGGGAGCCCCCGGCGGGCCTGCCCGGCGCGGCCGACGAGTAGGGGACCGGCGACCGCGCGCGGCTTGACGCAGGCGGCCGGCGGTTCTACGTTTTGGGCCGACATTCTCAATGGCCGGCGCCCTTCGCCGGCCGCGAGCCTCAACTTCGGGGCGGGGTGAAATTCCCCACCGGCGGTCACAGCCCGCGACCCGTCGGCGCCTTCGGGCGGCGGCGGCTGATCCGGTGGAATTCCGGGGCCGACAGTCAAAGTCTGGATGGGAGAAGTTGGCGGTTCGAAACGATGCCGCGCGTCCGGCTGCCTGGACGCGTCCGCGGCGTCGATTCGCCGCTTGCCGCCCATCGCCGACGCCCCGGGATCGGATCGATCGTGGAGCGTGACCGCGTTTACCTGCCCGATGGCACGGGCCGCCCCGAAGGTCCGGACGCCGACGCCGTCTTCATGGCCGAGGCCCTGTCGCTGGCCGCCTCGACGCCGGTGCGCCCGTGGCCCAACCCGCCGGTCGGCGCGGTCGTCGTGCGCGGTGGCCGCATCGTCGGGCGCGGCGCCCACCACGGCCCCGGCACGCCCCACGCCGAGGTGCTGGCGCTGCGCGAGGCCGGCGACCTGGCCAGCGGCGCCACGCTCTACGTCACCCTCGAGCCCTGCAACCACACCGGCCGCACGCCGCCGTGCGCACCGGCCGTCGCCGAGTCCGGCGTCACGCGCGTGGTGGTCGCGATGCGCGACCCGAATCCCCAGGTGAAGGGCGGCGGCTGCCGCTTCCTGCGCGAGCACGGCCTGGTCGTGAACATCGGCACCGGCGCCGCCGCCGCGCTCGAGCTGGTGTGGCCGTTCGCCGTCACCGACGGTTTCAAGCGCCCCTTCGTCGAGCTGAAGACCGCGACCTCGCTGGACGGGCGCTTCGCGCCGCCGGCCGCGCGCCGCTCGCTCGTGGCGCCCGTCTACCTGACCTCGGAGGCCGCGCGTCGCCAGGTGCACGGGCGGCGGCGCTGGTCCGACGCGGTGGTCGTCGGCGAGGGCACGGCGGTGGCCGACCGTCCGCTGCTGGACGGGCGCCTGGCCGCCGGCGACACCTGCGTGCCCGGCAGCGAGCCCGTCGCGGTGTACCTGGATTCCGACCTCAGCTGGATCGGCGGGCTGGGCCGCGCGCCGTTCCTGGTGTTGGCCGGCGAGCGCGCCCGCACATCTCCCAACCTGGACACGATCCGCGGCCTGGGCGGCGAGGTCGTCTTCTGCGCCGAGCGCGACGGCCGCGTGGACCTGGCGGCGGCGCTGAACGCGTTGCACGCGCGCGGCCTGTCGGTGCTGATGTTCGAGGGCGGCCCCGTGCTTTCGGCCGCGCTGCTGGCCGCAGGCCTAGTCGACCGCTGGCGGCAGTACGTGGCGCCGGTGGCGCTGGGCGACGGCGTGGGCTGGCCCGCGGTGGCGCCGGCGGCGGGCGCCGGCTCGTTCACGCTCACCCGCACGGGGACGACCGGGCCCGACGCGCTGCTGGTGCACGACCGCCTGCCGTTCGCCGCGAAGCTCGACCAGGTGTCAAGGTAGGGGGCACGCATGTTCACCGGCATCATCCGCGAGATCGGCGTGCTGCGCGGGCTGGCCCCGCGGGGCGACGTGCTGCGCCTGGCCATCGCCGCCCCGCGCACCGCGGCGGCGGCCCGGCTGGGGGACAGCATCGCCGTCGACGGCATCTGCCTGACGGTGACCGAGGCGCGGCCGGGCGTGTTCGCGGTGGAAGCCGCGGCCGAGACGCGCCGGCTCACCACGCTCGGCCAGTGGCGCGCCGGGCGGCGCCTGCACCTGGAGCCGGCGCTGCGCGCGGGCGATGGGCTGGACGGCCACTACGTGCAGGGCCACGTGGACGGCGCCGGGAAGGTGCTGGCCTCGCGGCCGGCGCCCGGCGGCGGCCGCCTGCTGACCGTGGCCCTGGCGCCCGCGCTGGCGGGCTACCTGACGCCGAAGGGCTCGGTCGCCATCGACGGCGTCAGCCTGACCGTCGACGAGGGCCCGTTCGAGGGCCGCCTGACGGTGAACCTGATCCCGCACACGCTCGCCGTGACCAACCTGGGCCTGCTGCGCGCGGGCGACGCCGTGAACCTGGAGATGGACGTGCTGGTGAAGGCGGCCCGCGGCGCCGCGCACCAAGGCATGACTGACCAACCAACGTCGCACCACGGGGCGCCGGCGATCGCGCCGCACACCCCGCTCACCCTCGAACGCGTGCGCGCGCTGGGCTACGGCGCCGCGCGCCGGAAGGTCCGCCCATGACGCCCGACAAGGACCCCGCCGCCCCCGGCGTGGACACCATCGACGCCGCCCTCGAGGCGCTGCGCCGCGGCGA
>CAINDZ010000364.1 GCA_903847545.1 uncultured bacterium
GTCTGCGCCGTGGCCGACGGCACCAGCTTTATCAGCGAGGGCATCTACGCGGACCGCTTCACGCACGTGGCCGAGATGCATCGACTGGGCGCGGACATCCGCGTCGACGGCGCGCGCGCGACCATCTTCGGGGTGCCGCAGCTGCAGGGCGCGCCGGTGATGGCCAGCGACCTGCGGGCGTCGGCGGCGCTCGTGCTGGCCGGAGTCGCGGCCGAAGGCACGACCATCGTCAACCGCGTGTACCACATCGACCGCGGGTACGAGTGCATCGAGGAACGGTTGGCCAGCCTGGGCGCGCACATCCGGCGCGAGTCGGTGTAGGGGTGGCGCGATCCGCAGCCCTTCGCGGCCTGGCGCTGGCTGCCCTCGTGCTGGGGGCGCCCGCGGCCCGTGCGGCCGGCACAGCGGCGCCGGACTCGACTTCACGTTCGCATTTTCCGGCCGCTGATGTCCACGTGCACAACGTCGTCGCGCGGCCCGCGCTGGTCCTGGCGGCCGGCGGCGCGCTGGCAGCGTGGGCATACGGTCAGGAGAATCCCGACGTGGCCGCGGCGCGGCTGGACGGACCAGTGGGCAGTCGCATCGCGGACGTGGGCAACTTCTACGGCAACGGCCTCGTGGTCGGCGGCGCGTCGGCGACGCTGCTGGCGGTCGGGCACCTGGGGCGCGACCGCAAGGTTGCGGCGCTGGGGAACGACCTTACCGAGGCTTTCCTGTCGAGCACCGCCGTGAACTGGTCCTTGAAGGCGGCCTTCCATCGCACGCGGCCGAACGGCGGCACGCACTCGTTCCCCTCGGGCCACACGACGTCGGCCTTCTGTGTCGTGCCGGTGCTGGGGCACCACCTCGGGTGGAAGGCGTCGGTGCCGGCGGCGGTGCTGGCCACGGCCACCGGCATGGGGCGCATCGAGGACCACAAGCACTTCCTGTCGGACGTGCTGGCCGGCGCCGCGCTGGGCCTGGCCTGCGGCGACCTGGTGTCGGGGAAGGGCCTGCTGCCGGGGGACGCTCGCGCCGTCGTCAGCCCCGGCATCGTCGGGGTGTCGATCGCCTTCTGATCCGGTGGCGCGATGCGGCCGCCGCCTTGTATAGTGACCCTGGGCGCCGACGGCGCCGCCGCCCCCCTTGACCGCAACGCGGGAAGACCACGCGCATGACCGAGCCCTCCCGCCACTTCATCCTCGGCGCCGCCGGCCATGTCGACCACGGCAAGACCGCGCTCGTGCAGGCCCTGACGGGCACCAACACCGACCGCCTGAAGGAAGAACAGGAGCGGGGCATCAGCATCGAGCTGGGCTTCGCCGAACTGGACCTGGGTGACGGCGTGCACCTGGGCGTCGTCGACATGCCGGGCCACGAGAAGTTCGTCCGGCAGATGGTCTCGGGCGCGGGCGGCGTTGACCTGGCCTTCCTGGTCATCGCCGCCGACGAGGGCGTCATGCCCCAGACGATCGAGCACCTGGAGATCCTCGACGCCCTTAAGGTGCGCAGCGGCATCGTCGTCGTGACCAAGGTCGATGCCGTGGACGACGACCTGGTCGGCGTCGTGATGGAGGAGGCCGCCGACCTGGTGGTCGGCACGTTCCTGGCCGGCAAGCCCATCGTGCCCGCGTCGGCGCACGCCCGCACCGGGCTGGACGAATTGCGCGCGGCCCTGAAGGCCGAGGCCCTGGCCCTGCCGCGCCGCGCCGAGCAGGGCGTCTTCCGCCTCCCGGTCGACCGCGTATTCACGATGCCGGGCGCGGGCGTCGTCGTGACGGGTACCTGCTGGGGCGGGTCGGTGGCCGAGGGCGACAAGCTGTTCGTCGAGCCCGGCGCGCTGCCGGTGCGCGTGCGAGAGGTGCAGGTGCACGGCCGCCCGGCGCCGCGCGGCGCCTCGGGCCAGCGGCTGGCGCTGGCGCTGCACGGGGTCAAGCGCGACGACATGGCGCGGGGCCAGCAGGTGGTGGCGCCGCGCGCTGCGGTCACCACGAAGCGGCTCGACATCCGCGTGGACCTGATGAAGCACTGCCGCCGCACGGTGAAGAACCGGCAGCGGCTGCACGTGCACCACGCCGGGCGCGAGGTGCTCGGGCGCATCGTGCTGCTGGACGTGCAGGAGATGGGGGGCGAGGCGGCCGCGGCCGCGCGCACCGCGCTGGCCCAGTTGCACCTGGAGGACGACCTGGTGGCCGCCCGCGGCGATCGCCTGGTGCTGCGGTTCTACTCGCCGATGGTCAGCGTGGCGGGCGCGGTCGTGCTCGACGCGGCGCCCGGCCAGCACAAGCGCTTCGACGACGACGTGCTGGCGCAGTTGAAGGTGCTGGAGACCGGCTCGCCCGAAGACCTGTTCCTCAAGAAGCTGCTCGACGCCGGCACGGCCGGGCTGCCGGCCGACGCCGCCGCGCTCTGGGCCGAACTGCCGCTGCTGCAGGTGATCGGCGCGCGCGCATACCACCGCGAGGCGTTGGCGGCGCTGGCCGAGGACGTCGCGGCGCAGGTCGCCGAGTACGCGCGGAAGTACCCGCTGCGCCTGGGCGTCTCGCGCGAGGAGGTGCGGCAGCGCTGCGCCTTCGGCGGCGGCGTGGCCGAATGGAACGCCGTCTGCGCCGCGCTGGCCGCGCCCGACCGCTGGGTGGTGGCCGGCGACCGCATTGCGATGTCACCCGAGGGGCCGAAGCTCGGCGAGCGCCTGCGCCGGGCGATCGACGAGGCCGCGGCCGAGTTCGAGGCCCTGGGCCTGGAGTGGCCCGGACTGGACCACTGGGCCGCCGGTTCGCCGGTGTTCCAGCGGGCGGCGGCCGACAACGCGCTGCGCGACTTCAAGCCCGCCGAGGCGGCCCGCTGGCTGGTCGAACATGGACGGGCGGTGTCCCTCGGCGGCGAGTACCTTGTCCCGGCCCGCGCGTACGATGCGCTGGTGGCGCGCCTGCGCGCGCACTTCGCGAAGGAACCGGAATTGACGTTCGGCGGGTTCCGCGAGCTGAGCGGCCTGACGCGCAAGCTCGGGATCCCGATGCTCGAATACCTCGACCAGACGGGCGTGACCGCGCGCGACGGCGACCTGCGCCGCGCCGGCCCTGCCCTCGGGGACGGAACCTGATGAACGAACCGATCGACCTCGACCCGGGCCGCGTCCCGCCGCGCCCGGTTTGCGCGCCGCGGCGCCCGACGCGCCGCATCGACGTGGGCGGCGTGCCCATGGGCGGCGGCGCGCCCGTGCGCGTGCAGAGCATGACCACGACGAAGACCGGCGACGTGCAGGCGACGCTGGAGCAGATCCGCGAGCTGGCCTCGGCCGGCGCCGAGTA
>CAINDZ010000365.1 GCA_903847545.1 uncultured bacterium
CAGGTCGTGGGCCAGCCACGGGTGCAGCCCCAGGCCGATGGACACGCCGGGACGGCGGGCCAGGGCGTCGAGATCGGCCCAGCACGGCGCGTCGTAGGCGGGCACGACAACGCGGGTCACGCCGGCGGCGGCCGCGCGCGCCAGCACGGCGCCCGGGTCGTCGCCCAGCGGGGGGTGGTTCAGGTGGACGTGGGTGTCGACCAGGTTCATCGCTATGCGCGCCTTTCGGGATCCTTGAAGCCCGCCAAGGGTATACCACGGATCGGCCGGGACCGTGCACCCTCCACTTGCCCCTCTTCACTTGCCCCTCTTCACTTGCCCATCGCCACTTGCCCATCGCCACTTGCCCTTCGCCACTTGCGCCGGCACAACTCCCCGCCCCGCCCGTTGCCCCCCACCCCGCCGGGTGCTACGGTTGCGCCGCTCCACCCCCAACCCGGGAAGGTCACGATGCCCCGCTGGTCCGCTTTCGCCGCCATCCTCGGCGCCGCGCTGGTGCTGCTTGCCGCCCCCCTCGCTCTGGCCTGCACCAACCTGGTCTGCAGCCCCGGCGCCACCACCGACGGGTCGGTCTTCGTGACCTACACCTGCGACGGCGAGTTCCACCCGACGCTCGAGCGCATCCCCGCCGGCGACCACAAGCCGGGCGAGATGCAGGACATCAGGAACTGGAGCGGCCAGGTGGTGGGCCAGGTGCCCTACCCGGCGCACACCTGGGCCGTGGTGAACCTGCAGAACGAGAAGCAGGTGTCCATCGCCGAGACGACGACCGGGGGGCGCGATGAACTGACCAACGACGAGGGGTTGCTGCACTACTGGACGCTGATGCGGCTGGCGCTGCAGCGCTCGACCACGGCGCGCGAGTGCGTCGAGGAGATGGGCCGCCTGGTGGCGGCGCACGGCTACCGCAGCAGCGGCGAGTCGTACTGCATCGGTGACCCGAAGGAAGCCTGGGTGATGGAGATGGTGGGCCCCGGCAAGGGCGGCAAGGGCGCGTACTGGGTCGCCATCCGCGTCCCCGACGGCTACATCAGCGCGTTCGCCAACGGCGGCCGCATCACGACGTTCCCGAAGAACGACCCGCAGAACTGCCTGTTTTCCCCGGGCATGGAGGACTTCGCGAAGGCGCACGGCTGGTGGAAGCCCGCCGACGGCGCCTTCGACTGGAGCGCCGCCTTCCACCCGCTGTCCGCGCAGCAGAAGCGCTACACGGCCGCGCGCGTGTGGAGCATCTTCCGGCGCGCGGCGCCATCGCTGGGCCTGAGCCCCGACTACCACCGCGGCGTGGCCGGCGCCGAGCCGTACCCGCTGTTCATCAAGCCCGACGAGAAGCTGTCGCTGGACGAGGTCTTCGCCCTGATGCGCGACCACTACGAGGGCACCGACTACGACATGACGAAGGGCCTCGATGCGGGCCCGTTCGGCTACCCGCTGCGCACGCGCCCCATGGGCTTCGCGCTGGGCGACACGGCCTACACGTGGGAGCGCCCCATCTCGACGCAGCAGACCGGCTTCTCGATGGTCACGCAGGCGCGGCGCGGGCTGCCGGACGCCATCGGCGGCATCACCTGGTACGGCCTGGACGACACGAACTTCACCTGCTACACGCCGCTGTACTGCGGCATCACCGACATCCCCGTCTCGTACGCGACGGGCAGGCTGCAGAAGTTCAGCTGGGACTCGGCGTTCTGGGTGTTCAACTTCGTGTCCAACTACGCGGCGCTGCGCTACGAGCCGATGATCGCCGACGTGCGCGCCGTGCAGCAGGCCATCGAGGGCGACTACCTGGCCGTGCAGCCGGCCTTCGAGCAGGCCGCCGCCACGCTGTACCGCACCGACCCGGACCTGGCCGCGCGCTGGTTGACCGACTACTCGGTGCTGCATGCCGAGGAAGTGGTGCGCCGCTGGCGCGCGCTGGGCGAGCAGTTGCTGGCGAAGTACAACGACGGCTACATCCAGGACGACAAGGGCCGCCCGCAGGAAGTGGGCTATCCCGAGAGCTGGCTGCGCGAAGTGGTGAAGCGGCACCCCGACAAGCTGAAGCTGCCGGTCGAAGGCAAGCCCGCGGCCGAGCCGAAGGACTACTAGGTGCAACGCAAGAACTCGGCCTCGCGGGCACTGGCCCTGGCCCTTGTCCTGGCGGCGACGCCGGTCGCCGGCGCGGGTCCCGACGCCGGCGCTGCGGCACCCGCGCGCCCGCGCAACGTCATCCTGATGGTGGCCGACGGCTGCGGGTTCAACCACCTGCGCGCCGGCGCGCTGTGGCGCGACGGCGCCGACCAGTTCCCCGAGCTGGCCTCGCTGCCGGTGCGCCTGGCCGCCAGCACCTTTTCCGACGGCGGCAGCTACGACCCGGCCGCCTACTGGGACGCGGGCCCCCTGGGCCAGCCGACCACCGACTCGGCCGCGGCGGCGACGGCACTGTCGACCGGGACCAAGACGCGCAACGGCTGGCTGGGCGTGGGCCCGGACGAGCACCCGCTGCTGACCATCGTCGAGGCCATGGAGCGCGGCGGACGTTCCACCGGCCTGGTGACGTCGGTGCCGTTCGCGCACGCCACGCCGGCCGGCTGCGCCATCCACAACGAGGACCGCGGCCGCTACGTCGAGATCGCGCAGGCCATGCTCACGACCAGCCCGCTGGACGTGCTGATGGGCTGCGGCCACCCGCTGTTCGACCGCAAGGGCGACCCCGACCCCACGCCCAACTACCGCTGGGTCGGCGGCGAGGAGACGTGGAACGGCCTGCTGGCCGGCACGGTGGGCGGCGACGCCGACGGCGACGCGTGGCCCGACCCGTGGACCCTCGTGCAGGAGCCGGCCGACTTCGCCGGGCTGGCCGCGGGCACGACGCCGCGGCGCGTGCTGGGCCTGCCGCGCGTGCGCGAGACGCTGCAGGAGCAGCGCGACGGCGACCTGGCGGCCGCCCCCTGCGTCGTGCCCTTCCTGGCCACCGTGCCCACGCTGAAGGACATGGCGCTCGGCGCCATCAACGTGGTCGACGACGACCCCGACGGTTTCTTCCTGATGATCGAGGGCGGGGCCATCGACTGGACGTCGCACGACGGCGAGCCCGGGCGCCTGGTCGAGGAGGTGTGCTCGTTCGTCGAGACCGTGGCGGCCGTGCGCGCCTGGATCGACGGCCACGGCGGCTGGCGCGAGAACCTGCTGGTGGTCACGGCCGACCACGAGACGGGCTACCTGTCCGGCCCCGAGCCCGCGGACGGCGCGTGGCCGGCCTGCCGCGCCCGGGTGCCCCTGGCACCGCGCGGCAAGGGCCGCCTGCCGGGCATGGTGCTCAACGCGCACAACCACACGAACGCGCTGGTTCCCGTGTTCGCGGCCGGCCCCGGCAGCGGGGAACTGGCCGCGCGCGCCACGAGGCGCGACCCCGTGCGGGGACCCTATCTCGACAACACCGACATCGGGGCGGTGCTGCAGGAAATGGCGGTGGGCAGATGAACGAGAACAGGCCCCTGGGCGACGACGGACAGGCCTCCGCGCCGGCGAAATACTGGTTCCCCGCGAAGGCCGACGGGATGGGCTGGGGCTTCCCCACGGCGTGGCAGGGTCGCGTGGTCTTCGCGGCGTACGTCGGCTTGATGGTCGGCCTGGCGCAGGTCGTGACCTGGACCGTGGGCTTCGTGGGCATTGCCTTCGTGCTGACGGGGCTGTTCGTGGCCATCTGCTGGTGGAAAGGAGAACGGCGACCGTCCCGGGACGGCCGCCGCCTGCAATAGCCCACCGGTCCGGCGCGCGTCAGCGGAAACTGAGCCTGAACGACTCGCCCGGCTTCACGTCGCTGCCCTCGGGCAACCGCACGCGGATTGCCTGGCCCCATACCGTCGACTGCGCGAAGGGCTCGACGCGCAGCGGCAGCGCCGACATCGCCGCGCCCACCGAGGTGACGACCACGTCGATGGGCGCGCTGCCGCGCACGGCCCGACGCAGGCGCACCTGGTCGCCGACTGCCACATGCACCGACTGCTCCTCGGTCGCATAGGCCACGACCTCGAGGGCGCGCTCGCCGATCACCGTCACCACGGGCTCGCCCGCCGCCACCACCTCGCCGGGACGCCTCAGCACCTCGCCGACGACCCCGGCCGCCGGCGCGTGCAGCGCGCAGCGGGCCTGCGCCAGCTCGGCCAGCTGCAGCCGCGTCTCCTGCACCTCGACCGCCGCGGCCAGCGCCGCCGGCAGGGCCGACGCCGACGGGGCACCCGCCGCGCCCTCGAGCCGTCCCTGGCGGGCCTGCGCCTGGCGGAGCCGCTCGGCCAGCGCGGTCACAACCTCCTGCCGCCCGGCCACCAGCTCACGCTGGGCCTGGCAGGCGGTGCTGTCGGCCTCGAGCGTGGCCTGCGAGGTCAGCGCCTGCGCCGCCAGCGCCCGCGAGCGCGCCAGGGTGGCCTCGAGGCCCTGCAGTTCGACGCGCGCCGAGGCCAGGTCGGCTCGCGCCCCCAGGTAGTCCAGCCGCGACGTCTCGGTGTCGGCCGCGAAGCGCCGGCGGTCCGACTCCAGGTCCAGCGCCCAGGCCGCGGTCTCGCGCTCGGCCTCGCTGCGCAGGCGGCGCAGTTCGGCCGAGGCGACCGCCAGTTCCAGCTTCAGTTGCGTATCATCCAGCCAGGCCACGACCTGCCCGGCCTCGACCTTCTGGTCGGGCGCGACCACGACGTCGTGCAACCGGCCCGGCGCCTCGGCGGCAACCTGCGCCACGGTCTCCTGCGCGAAGCCCGACAGGACCGCGCCGCGCTCCTGCCGCGCATAAAGCGCCACGACCGCCACGACGGCCGCGCACCACACCCACAGCCCCGGCAGGTCGCGCCGCCGCAGCCGCAGGTGGCGGTGACCGTTGCCGTTGCCGTTCCCGTTCAGCGGCGTCACGGCAGCTCCTCCGCATCCTGCATCAGCACCGACACGCCGGCCGCGCCCGGCACCGCGCGCACGTCCGCCAGCAGGCGCGGCGCCGCAGCCAGGTCCGGCAGTCCGAACTGCCAGGCGTATTCCACGTTGCCGTCGGCCAGCTCGCGCATGTGCATGATGCGCGACCACGCGCAGTGGCCGTCCAGCGCCGCCCTGACGCCGGACTCGGAGGCGGCCGGCATGCGCAGGCGCAGCAGGCCGTCATGGCCCGAGCGCGCGCCGAAGCGCGACGACGCCAGGTACCAGAGCACGCCGCCGATCACGACCGTGCCCGCCAGCGCGCCGAGCAGGTTGCCGGTGCCGCACGCGATGCCGATGGCCACGGCGAAGAACAGGAAGACGGTGTCGCGCGCGTCCTTGACCGGCGTGCGGAAGCGGATGAGCGCGAGCGCGCCGAACAGGCCGAAGGCTCGGGCCAGGCTGTTGCCGACGACGGCCATCACCAGCGTGACGATGAGCGCCATGACGATGGCCGCCTGCGCCACGGTGGCCGTGTAGCTGACGCCACGGCGCGTGCCGATGTAGATCCAGGCGATGACCTGGCCGAACACCAGCGCCGACAGCAGGCGCAGCAGGAAGCCGTCCAGCGCCAGGGACGAGGCGCCGTCGGAGGCTCCGAGCAGGCTGGTCATCGCTTCGGGCATGATCCCTTCCCGTCAGTCATCCGCGCCGAGGGCGAAGCCCGCCGGCAACCGCCAGTGGTCGAGCCCGCGCTCGACCGCCTGGGCATATTTCGAGAACGACACCTGGCGCAGGCCGTGGCGCGCCGCCAGCCGCTGCAGCCAGTCCGGAAACGACACGTCGAACTTCAGCTCGAGCACGATCCGGCAGGGCGCCACCTCCCGCCAGTCATCCTCCCCGGGCCGGGCCTGACCTTCGGCGGCCGCGCATTGCAGGTCGCGATCGAAGGTGATGCGCAGGTCGTCCTGGAAGGTCCCCACGAACGCCTCGCGCGTGTAGCCGACCCACACGACCGGCCGCGCCTGCCAGCGCTGCAGCCAGCCCAGGAACTCGTCGTGGCAGGCCTGCTCCTCCCGGGACAGTCCGGGCGCGCCCTCCGTCGTGCCCGCCAGCAGTGCCTCGGCTTCGGTTCTCGGCAACCGGGCCCGCGACTTGAGGACAAGGCGGTCGTAACGCCTTTTGATCTCGGCGAATACGGGCCCGTCAGGACCCAGGCCGGGGTACTCCCGGACCCTCAGCTTGAGCCGGTTGACGTCCCCATGTCGCGTCTCGCGGTACAGCCGCAGGTTCGGTGAATCCAGGTAAAGGCTCCGGATGTCGTAGCAGCCGTCGGGGCGCTGCCGCGCGTACGGGTCCGGTTCCACGTACGGGAGGATCGCCGCCTTCAAGGCTGCCGCCTGGACCTCGTCGATGACGTACTTGCACTCATAGCGCCGGAATGTGCTGGGCGATGATGCCAAGGGC
>CAINDZ010000366.1 GCA_903847545.1 uncultured bacterium
CCACCGCCGGCACCGCCGTCATCGCCGGCAGGCCCCGTGACGCCGGCCCATGCCGTTCCGCTCACGTCGCCTGCGCTGGCGGCGACCGCAGCGGCACCGGCGCCGGCAGCGCCGCTCACGCCGTCCTGCCCGGAACCACCGTGACCACCCCAGCTCCATGAGTCCCAGTAGCCGGCGTAACCGCCGAGGGCGCCACCCGGCGAGGGTGTGCCGATCACACCGTCGTTGTTGGAACTCCCGCCACTCCCGCCATTGCCCCCGCGGGCGATCAGGGTCGGGTTCCAGCCGCCGGAACCTGGTCCTCCACCCAGCGACGAATACGAGGGAGTCAGACCAGTCTGTCCGATCAGCCCATTGGCCCCCACCGCTCCGGCGGCTCCCGCATTGCCTGCCGCACCGGCCGCAGCCTGGAACCCGCAGTCGACGAACGACAGGTCCACGCAATCGATGAGGTGGAGCCCGACGGATGCCTGGCCCGGCGCGGTGGCGGCCCCAGCCAGGAAGGTCAAGCCGGTCAGCCGCGCCTGCGACACGCCCACCTGCCGCACCGCCGGCACGCCCGCCGCCAGGATCGAGCGGCCGCCGACCGGCCGCGTCCATGCCGCGGAAAAGCCGCCGGTAACGTCGATGTCGCTGCGCAGCGCCACTTCCTCGTTGTAGACGCCGCCGGCCAACAGCACGTGGAGGCGGTGGTCAGCCGCAGCCAGGGCCAGTCCGCGGGTCACGGTCTTGACCGGCGCCGCCTTCGTGCCGGGGTTCGCGTCCGAACCGGTGGTGGCGACATGGATGTCGGCCACGATCGTGAACGTCACCGCCGTGATGGCGATCGCCCCGCGGTTGTCGGTGACGCGCAACTTCGCGCGGTAGGTTCCGGCCGCCGGGTACGTGTGGGTTGTCGTGGCGGACACGCTGCTCGCGAAGTCGAACGAACCATTGTCCTCGAAGTCCCATTCGTACCGGACAATGGTCCCGTCCAGGTCCGAGGCCGTCGCCGTCATGCCGGCGAGGGCGCCGATCGTGTACTGGGACACGCGCCCGCCGGCCACCGGCGCGGTGATGGCCACCGTCGGGGGGATGTTGTTCTCGCGCAGCAGCGACATGCGGTCAATCGCCAGGCTGTCGCCGGCGGCGGTGATCGAACCGCGCTGGCCATCGTCCAACCAGCCCGGGTGCGATGCGACGAGGGAGTACTCTCCGACCGGCACGTCGGTCATGACCCAGGCGCCGGCATCGTCGGTCACCGCGACGAACGACGTGCCCATGCCGTAGACGATGGTGCCCCGGTGCTGGTCGGCGTTCTCCAGCACCGCCTCGCCGTAGAACGTCCCGGTCGGGACCAGCGTCAGGTCGATGATCGTGGTCTCGGCCGCAGCCGCCAGATTGGCCGTCGCCTGCGCCGCCAGGTGGTTCCGGGCCTCCGTCGCCACCAGCCAGGCGCCGGCCT
This sequence comes from uncultured bacterium, assembly GCA_903847545.1. GTDB lineage: Bacteria > Krumholzibacteriota > Krumholzibacteriia > LZORAL124-64-63 > LZORAL124-64-63 > CAINDZ01. The sequence goes on from CAINDZ010000366.1 coordinate 1,445, forward strand.
CGAGGTTGTCGAACACGAAGCCGCCGTCGGCATCACTGACCGTCGCCCGGCGCGTCGCGACCTTGGCGGCCGCGGCCGCGCTCGCCGCGTCGCCGGCCTGCAGGCGGGCGCGGACGCTGGCCGCGATGCCGTCGAGCACGGGTTCGGCGGTGACGACCACGCCGCCGACGGCGGCGCCGTCGGTCGAGTGCAGCCTGCCCACCAGGGTCAGGCCCTCGCCTCGCGGCAAGGGTTCGATCGCCTGCTGGCTGCCGCAGGCCGCCAGCAGGCCGCATGCGGCGAGCCCGGCCAGGAGCAGGGTGGCGACACGAAGACGGCGCGAGTTGTGACGGCGATGCATGGTGCCTCACTTGCCTTGTGTGGTTGCCGGGTGGCGTGGGAACCGGACGACGGGTGGCCGGCTCATTCGACCCTTACGAAGGTGCGGGTGACGACGAGGCCGTCGGCCTCGAGCCGGACGAAGTAGTGTCCTGCAGGCACTGCGCGGCCCGCATCATCGCGACAATCCCAGACGACGGTGCGCTCGCCGGTGTCGGCCGCGACATCGCCCCAGGCGCGCAGGCGCCGCCCAGCCAGGTCATACACGCCCAACAGGACGGATGCAGGCTCGCCCAGCTTGACGCGGAAGCTGACGCTTCCCTGGGCGGGGTTGGGCCACGGCGCGTCGAGCACCGCGGCCGGGAGTTGGGCCCCGATTTCCACGCCGCTGACCCAGTCGACCACCTTCACGCCGGTGACCACCCCGATGCGGTAGCCGGCCGCGCGCGCCTCGACGAGATATTCGCCGGCGGGCACATCGCCGATGCACCAGGCGCCGTCGGCGTCGCATGCCGTGGCCAGGCCGGTGTCCTTGCCGCTGGGCGCCAGGAGGCGCACCTCGGCGCCTTCGATCGGCTTGCCCGTCACCCGGTTGTGGACGTGCCCGCAGACCGTGCCGGCCCTTGCGGCTCCCACCATGAGCAGGCAGGACCACAGGAGGCATGAAAAGAGCACAAGACGGCGCGCCACAGGCCGCAGTTGAGCGAATCCGCAATCTTGAGTCAATTGATTCTCCAACAAAGGGTTGCGATCTCCGTGGCGAAACCCCGGCCCCAATTCCTATGATATTTGTTGAATATCATATCACAATTGAAATCATGGCTCCACAAAATTATCGAGGCCGTGTCGCCGCCCGCGCCCGCGCCACGAACGCCGCCACGTCCAGCCCCTCGTCCTCGACCAGCGGCAGGTGCGGGAAACGCCGGCGGATGGCACCGGCCAGCAGTCCATCGGTGCGCGACGGCTCGGCGCCGGGCGCCGCGTAGAGCGAGGCGGTGCCGACGCCGCAACTGGGCGAGCGCGCCTTCAGCACGAACCCCGCCACGCCGAGCGCCACGCAGCGGTCGAGCGCCGCGTCGATCCAGGCGTTCGCGCGCGCGGTCCAGTCCTCGCCGGTGACGACGCCGACCATGCGGGGGGCCACCGCGTCGCCGAAGAGGTCGACGGCCTCGCGTGGCACCGGCATGCCGGCGCCCACTTCCGGGCACAGCGGCACCAGCTCGGCCAACGCAGCGAGCCCGCCCGTGACGGCGGCGCAGGATTTCTCCTGGCCGTCGTAACGGACGGGCTCGCCGATGAGGCAGGCGCTGACGGCGATGCGGAGCGCCGGCAGCGCCGCCGACATCTACTTGGCCTGCGGCAGCGCCTTGTGCGCCTCGATCAGCTGCTCGACCACCGCGGGGTCGGCCAGCGTGGTGATGTCGCCGAGGCCCGTGTACTCGCCGGCCGCGATCTTGCGCAGGATGCGGCGCATGATCTTGCCCGAGCGGGTCTTGGGCAGGCCCGGCACCACCATGATGACGTCCGGCGTCGCGATGGGGCCGATGACGTGCCGCACCTGCTCCTTGAGCGCGCCCACCAGCTCGCTGGCCGGGCTGCCCGTGGCGTCGGCGCTGAGGATCACGTACGAGAAGATGCCCTGGCCCTTGATCTCGTGCGGATAGCCGACCACCGCGGCCTCGGCCACGGCCTCGTGCGCCACCAGCGCGCTCTCCACCTCGGCCGTGCCCAGCCGGTGGCCGCTGACGTTGATCACGTCGTCGACGCGGCCGGTGATCCAGTAGTAGCCGTCCTCGTCGCGGCGGCAGCCGTCGCCGGTGAAGTAGTAGCCGGGATACTGCGAGAAGTACGTCTCGAAGAACCGGTGGTGGTCG
>CAINDZ010000367.1 GCA_903847545.1 uncultured bacterium
GCTGCTGCGCGTCGACCCGGCCGCCGGCATCGCGGCCGCCCGGCGGGCCGAGCAGGAAGCCGGCTGGACGGCCGCATCCTGATGGTCGCCGCCGCCGCCCTGGTGTAAGCTGTTCCCACACACGGCCCGGCCGCTGCCGGGCGCCGTCCCAAGAAAGGTGAGACCATGGCCAGCTCCCGTCCGGCATTCTCGAAGGACCCGCTCTACCAGATGCTGCGGGGCGATGACATCAAGGGCTTCAACGCGAAGCGCGCCGCCGGCGTCGACTGCGACCTGCGTGACGTCGACCTGCGCGCCCTCGACCTGCGCAACATGAATGCCGATGGCCTGGACATGAGTGGGGCCTACCTGCGCGACGCCGACATCCGCGGCATCGACTTCACGAACACGCGCATGGAGGGCGTCAGCTTGCGCGGCGCGCGCATCTCCGGTGTGATGTTCCCGGCCGAGCTCTCCGCCGACGAGATCCGCCTGTCGGTCGACTTCGGCACGCGCATGCGCTACAACCCGCTGCTGCGGAGCGGCGACTAAGACGATCCGGGGATGATCGGCCTGCTGTTGCGCCTCGCCTAGTCGTCGGGCATGTTCCCCTCGCCGAGGGGCAGCAGGCGTACGCGCCCGTTCAGGATCCGCGCCAAGCGCGGTCGACGGACCGAGGCCCGCACCGGCATCCTTTCGTTGCCCAGCTGGATCGTGATACCCGACCACACCTCCTGCAGCGCGGCCAGCTCGCAGTGGCAGGCCGCCTCCGACTCGTCGATCAGGCGCCGGATGGTGGCCTTCAGGTCCTCGATCACCTGTGGCAGCGCCTGCAACTCGCGCCCGAGGTCCAGCAGGCTCCGGTCGGTTTCCTCACTCGTGGGCGCGGCCCGCAGCCGGGTGATCTCCTCGGGCAGCAGGTGGTGCCGGGTCTCGAGGGCGGCGAGTTCCTCCTCGAGGTGCGCGACCCGCGGCTCGACCAGGTAGTCGACACCGGCCACCAGCAGCGTGCCGGTCGCGCCGGCGGCCCCGGCCTGCCCGGCGGTGATGCCGCCGCGGGCGATGGTGGTGCCGCCCGCCAGCCGCCCGCCGGGGACCAGCACACGGCCGAGCGTGCGGATCTGGGCGTGCGAGATCTCGTTGCCGGCCGCGACGTCGCCGATCGCGTCGATGGTCACGTCGCGCAGGTACCGCGCCTGCACGCCGCCGCCGACCTCGATGCGGTAGCCCTCCTGCCCGACGATGCCTCCCGCCACCGACAGGCTGCCCCCGGCCTTGATGTTGCACGGCTCGACCATGCCGCGCACGGCGATGTCGCCGCCCACCTCGACCGTGACGCCCTGCTCGATGTCGCCCTCCACCTGCAGCGTGCCGGGGTGGTTGATGTTGCCGGTCGACAGGCCGAGGTTGCCCTTGATGATGTAGACGTCGTCCACCGCGAGCGTGCCGTTGTTCAGGCGCACGCGCCCCGACACCGCCGCCTCGATCCAGACGATGCCGGCGCCGTCCTCGCGCTGGGTCACGCCCTTGCCGCAGCGCATCCGCTCCTTCTGCGGCCGCGACACGGGGATCTTCACGCCGAAGACGTTCAAGCCCGGCTCGCCGAGGATGGGCGGGTGCACCTTCAGGATCCACTCGCCGGCGGTGACGGCGCGGTTGTCCAGCCTGGCCCAGAAGTCGATGGCGCCGGTCGCGGCGTCGACCTCCCAGCCCTCGACGAAGAAGTCGCGCGCCCACTCGAGGCGGCCGTCCTGCGAAGGTTCGGCCGGGTAGCCCTGGATGAGCAGCTGGTCGACCAGCGGGCCGCCGTCCGCCGCGTCGGCCGCGAGCATCTCCGCCAGCATCGCCGCGTCGGGATGTTCGGGGATCTTCAGGCGCTCGAACGCCGCCATCACCGCGGCGACGGTCGCCTCGAGGTTCTTGAGCGGGTTCGGGCAATCGAGCAGGACGCTGAGTTCATCAGCCGACACATGCACGTTCACGCCGCCCGGA
>CAINDZ010000368.1 GCA_903847545.1 uncultured bacterium
CGCACGTCGTGTGCGGGCCGGTGTCCGTCGTACACCGTCGACATCGATGACGACGGACACGTGACGTACGAGGGCCGCGAGCGCGTGGCCACCCTGGGGAGGCGCACGTGGCACGTGCCGGCCGAGGATGTCGGCGAGCTGGCGCATGAGTTCATCGAGGCGGGCTTCCTCGAGGCTGCTCCCGAGTATCTGGGCGACGGCGCCGCGCCCACGACGCCGGCCGACACGCTGCTGCCCGGCGCGCGGCTGACCCTGGACCTGGGGTCGCGCTCCCACACCGTCTTCCTCTACCGGGACTTCCCCGAGGCGCTCGCCTTGCTGCCCATGCGCGTCGACGACATCGCGCAGGTGGCGGCGCGCGGGCGCACGCCGGCGGCGCGTGCCGCGGCGCCGGGGCCCGTCTCGACGGAGTAGGAAGAAACGCCCCGGCAATCGCGTCCCGCCTCAAGCCACGCTGCCGAACCCCGATAACCAAGGTGGATCCGGCTGGAACCAGCCGGCTCACGCAACCTTGCCAAGGGGGATGACGTGTCCATCGACGCCATCGACAATGCCGGCCAGAGCCACCTGCAGCGCAACCTGAAGCACCTGGTGTGCGACGTGCGCCACGAGGTGCAGGCCGAGACGAAGGAGCTGCGCGCCGCGGGCGGCAGTCGCGAGCAGGTCGCGGCGGTGCGCTCGGCGACGTTCGATTTCCGCGACAGCGTGCAGGTGGCCTCGCGCGCGGCGGGACGCGGCGCGGCGTACGACGCCTCGGGCGTGGCGCAGAAGCTGACGCTGGCCGCCGTCGCCTTCACCGACGCGCTGAAGGTCATCAACGGCACGGCCGGCGGCCAGGCTCCCGAGGCCGGGCAGCCGCCGCTGCCCGCCGAGGAGCTGGCGAACGGCTCGACGCTCGACGTGCTGGCCTGAGCTGTCCGCCATCGCCGGGAAAAACGAACGCGGCCCCCGCCTGGTGACGGGGGCCGCGCTTCGTTGAGTGGGGACGCGCGCTACTCGGCGGCGGCCTTCGGCGCCGGCGTCGGCGCCGGGGTCTCGTCGACCTTCGGCAGGTCCGCGCCGCCCAGGTCCACGTCCGGGTGCAGCGCGGCGCCGGTCGGTACCAGCTGGCCCGAGTCGCCGACGATGTGCGGCGTGATCTCGATGATCAGGTCGGTGCGCTGCACGTCGTCGCGGGTGTGCTGGAACAGGCCGCCGATCAGCGGCAGGCTGCCCAGCAGCGGCACCTTCTTGACGGTCTTGTGCTTCTCCTCGGAGAGCAGGCCGCCCATGTAGATCTTCTCGCCGTCGCGTACGCGCACCAGCGAGTTCGCGCGGCGGGTGGCCGTCTGCGGCAGGTCGTTGTCCGGGCCGACGAAGCCGACGATGCTCGACACCTCGGGCTTCACCAGCGTGGTGATGAGGTTGTCGTCGCCGACGCGCGGCGTGATGTTGAGGCGCACGCCGACGTCGATCTTCTCGAGCTGCACCGTCTGCAGCGCGCCGCCGCCGGACTGGCCCTGCAGCGACGTGATGACCACGGGCACCGTCTGGCCGGCGAAGATCTCGGCGGGCTCGCCGTCCAGGGTGACGACCTTCGAGTTCGCCAGCAGCTTGCCGTTGCCGTCGGTCAGCAGCGCCTCGACGGCGGCCTCCCAGGACATCTGCTGCCGGAACATCTGGCCGCGCTCGCCCGTCTTGATGAACTCGACGGTCTCGGGCATCTTGCCGGGCGCGGTCGGGTCGGGCTTGCCCTCGGTGAAGACGGTGCTCCACTTGGTGAGCTTGCTCCAGTCGATACCCAGTTCGAGCAGGCGGGTGGTGTTGACCTCGATGAGGCGCGCCTCGAGCAGCACCTGGACGGGCTTGACGTCCAGGGCCTTGACCACGCGGCCGGCCTCGGCCAGGGCGGCGGCGCTGCCGCGCACCAGCACGCGGTTGCCGCGCACGTCGGCCCGGATGCTCGACGAGATGGCGTCCAGGGCGCCGCGCACTTCCTCGGCCTTGGCCCAGGACAGCTCGAAGACCTGCGAATCCTGCATGCCGCCGCTCGCCAGGCGATCGCCGTCGGCGACCAGGATCGAGTTGCCGACGCGCTCGTAGGCCAGGCCCGAGGCACGGGCGACCAGCGCCAGGGCCTCGTCGAACGGCGTGTCCTTCAGGTGCAGCGTGATGGACCGGCCCTGCACCTCCGCGCCGGCGACGATGTTCAGGCCGCTGCGGGCGGCCAGCAGGTCGAGGATCTCGATGACCGGCGCATTGTCCGCGTGCAGCGTGACCAGCGCGGGGTTCTCGGCCGGCGCCGCCAGCAGGGGCGTGGCACATGCCGCCATCGCCAGCACGAGGCAGGCGGCGAGGCGACGGATCGTCCCGAACTCCATTTCCATCCTCCTAGTTCAGACCCAGTTCCTGCTTGCGGGAGCCGTTCCGGATCCAAACGGACCCGGGGCCGATCTCCAGCACTGTCCAACCCTTGAACGTGTCACCCTGGCCGAGCCACGGCGAGATGGCGTCTTCGCACGCCAGTTGCACCGAGGGCCGGACGTTGTCATAGACCAATGCGCGCAGCGCGGGGACCGAGGCGGTCGCCGGCCTGGCGGGCGTCGCGACGGCCTCGGCCGTCTGGACCGCGGCGCCGTCGTTCTCGCGCACCGGCTGCGCGGACGGGCCGCGGAAGGGGTCGCGCGGCAGGCTGGCCGCGGCATGGCGCGCCTCGCGGCGCTCTTCCATCGTCGCCTTCATCCGGTTGATGCGGCTGCTGCCGGGGCCCTTGGCCTCGGCATCGGTCTGGCTGCGCGTCGCCGAAACCTCGTGCATCGTGTGCACCGCGCGCGCCGCCAGCATGCCGGTGCCCGCCAGCAGCACCGCCGCGATGAGGATGCGCACGTTCTTCTGGTCGCCCATCTGCATCACGAGCTCGCTTTCGGCAGGGGATCGAAGATCGCGATCGACAGGCGGCACTCCAGGTCCGGCGTGGCGTCCTGGGCCTCGATGCGGACGCCGACCACCTTGACCAGGCGCGGGTCATCCTCGAGCGCGCGCACCAGGGAGGCGAACTGCCGGTAGCTGCCGCTGAGGGTCATCGTGAAGTCGGACCGGCGCAGCCGGGTCGAGTTCTCGACGGCGTCGGACACGACCTCGACCTGGCGCATGCCGGCGTCGGCGACCTTGCGGTTGATGAAGACCAGGGCGTCGGTGTCGGCGCCGAGCGACGACATGTCGTTCACGTCGTCGACGCCCATGCACTCGGCCATGACGCGCGCTTCCTGGTCGGACTCGGCCCGCGTGCCGAGCCTGTCCATGAGGTCCTGTCGCGCATGCTCCAGCGTCTGCGTCTTCCGGAGCACGCCGCCGGTCCAGAACCTGTCGACGCCGAAGCCGACGGCGAACAGGACGAGGGCGGCGATGATGAGCAGCTTCGTTCGCATGAAACGGGTCCTTCCGTCCTACTTGTCCAGGGGCCGTTCGCACACGACCTGGAACAGTCCTGTCTCCGAGCGCACCGAGCCCAGCGAGACGTCCGGGAACGCCACGTTCACCCGGGGATCGTCGCGCAGGTGGTTCACGAACCCGGAGACGTCGGCCATGGCGACGGAGCCGCCGCGCCCCTGGCCGTTGATCTCGAAGTGGCTCTGCATGCGCCCGTGGGCCGTCTGGCCCTGCACGTCGGCCAGGACCAGCGACGACGGGATGTTCTCGGCGATGGACGCCAGCAACGGCGACCACTCGAGGCGGTCGTGCCGCAACTGGAACAGCTCGCGCGTCAGCTCAAGGCCCGGCGCCTTGTCGCCGTGGTGCTCGACCATCGACTGCAGGCGCGACACCTCGCTGTCGAGGGCGCGGCAGCGCTCCTGCAGCAGTGACGCTCCCATCACGAGCGAGACGACGAGAAGGCCGTTGACCCCGAGCACGACGGAGATGGCGGCGGTGGTCGCAGCCTTGCGCCGCGCCAGCTTCCGCTTCTCCTCACGCTCGGTGTAGAGGTTTACCTTGAACATGCCCGTCGCTCCCCCCTCAAGAGTCCGCGTCCCACCAGCGGCACAGTCCGCAGGCGGTGACGAAGCGCGAAGTCCCGGCGGCCGCGTCGGCGCAG
>CAINDZ010000369.1 GCA_903847545.1 uncultured bacterium
GAAGCCGGCCGTCGCGGGTGGCAAGCTCGTGAAGAACCCGTTCACCGGCGAGATGGTCAAGCAGAAGGCCCGCCCGGCGTCCCGCACGGTCCGCGTGCGCCCGATGAAGGCCATCAAGGACATGCTGTAGTCGCTGCTTGCTGCGAAAACACCTGTTTTCCAGGCATTTGCGATGACAACGACCCCCGGCGCGCAGGCGTTCGGGGGTCGTTGATTTTGGCGGCGACCGCATCGCGCACGACAACGTTGCCTGCTTGCGCGCGGCGACGACATCATCGATGATGACGGCGCGAGCGTCGGTCGCATCGTCGTCGCCTGCTCGCGCGAACGCGCAGGCGAACGACGGCACGAACAACGGCGCGGAAGATTGCGCGGTCGATGCGACGACCGACACCACACACCACGCAGGGAGCGACGACGCGCGACACGAGCGCGCCGGCGACGGGAGCCGCACCGCGATGATCTCGCGCAAGACGAAGTACGCGCTGCAGGCGCTCGGCTGCCTGGCCGAAGGCGCCGCCGGCGAACCCATGCTCATCGCCGACCTGGCCGAGCGCGAGCGCATCCCGCGCAAGTACCTCGAGGCGATCCTCGTCGCGCTCCGCAAGGGCGGCGTGCTCACCAGCCGCGCCGGTCGCGGCGGCGGCTACCAGCTGGCGGCGCCCCCGGCTGAGATCACCCTCGCACGTGTCATCACCATCCTCGACGGCGACCTCGCGCCGTTGCCGTGCCTGGCCGGCGACGCCCCCGCGCGTTGCGACGAGTGCGGCGACCTCGACACCTGCGGCACGCGCCTGGTGATGGCCGAGGTCATGCGCACGCTCAACGCGACGCTCGAGGGACTCACACTCGCGGACATCGTCGCGCGCTCGCGCGAGGCGCGCGAACGGCGGCGCGGCACGCCCGACTTCTCCATCTGAACTGCGCCGCCGCCAACCACGCCCGCCGGGGTGGCGGCCCGCATCAAATATGTCTACAATGTCTGTAGAGTTTTGGTGTTTTTCAGGAGGTCGTTACGTGGCAAAGATTTACGAGGACAACTCGTTGTCCATCGGGCGCACCCCGCTGGTTCGCCTGAACCGTGTCACCGCCGGCGCTAAGGCCACCGTGCTGGCCAAGGTCGAGGGCCGCAACCCCGCCTACTCGGTCAAGTGCCGCATCGGCGCGAGCATGGTCTGGGACGCCGAACAACGCGGCGCGCTGAAGCCGGGCATGGAGATCATCGAGCCCACGAGCGGCAACACCGGCATCGCGCTGGCCTACGTCGCCGCCGCGCGCGGCTACCCCATCACGCTGACGATGCCCGAGACGATGAGCATCGAGCGCCGCCGCGTGCTGGCCGCCCTGGGCGCCACGCTGGTGCTGACCCCCGGCCCCGAGGGCATGAAGGGCGCCATCGCCAGGGCCGAGGAGATCGCCGCCGCCGACCCCGCGCGCTGGTTCCTGCCGCAGCAGTTCAAGAACCCGGCGAACCCCGCGATCCACGTCAGGACCACGGGCCCCGAGATCTGGGACGACACCGACGGCGCCATCGACGTGCTGGTATCGGGCGTCGGCACCGGCGGCACCATCACGGGCGTCTCGCGCTACATCAAGCAGGAGAAGGGCAAGGCGATCCTGTCGGTGGCGGTCGAGCCCGCCGAGTCGCCGGTCATCTCGCAGACGCTGGCCGGCGAGCCGGTGAAGCCCGGGCCGCACAAGATCCAGGGCATCGGCGCCGGCTTCGTGCCCGACACGCTGGACCTGGCGATGGTCGACCGCGTCGAACAGGTCACCAGCGACGAGGCCCTGGGCATGGCCCGCCGCCTCTCGCGCGAGGAGGGCCTGCTGGTCGGCATCTCGTGCGGCGCCGCGGTCGTGGCCGCCCTGCGCCTGGCGACCGACGATGCGTTTGCCGGCAAGACCATCGTCGTGGTGCTGCCCGACCTGGCGGAAAGGTACCTGTCGACCGCGCTCTTCGAGGGGATCTGACGGGCCCGCCCCATCTCCACGGGCGCCATGCCCGCGCGGCATGGCGCCCATGCGAATCATTCATTTAGAGGCCGCAATCGCGGCCCGTATCATCCTGCCTGAAGTCCGCCGACCGGACAGGCCCGTCGCCGATGTTGCGGCGCGGCCCACCCGCGCCGGCCACGGCGGCCGACCGACAACCTCCAGACCCGGGAGATCCGCATGATCAGGCGCCTGGCGCTCGTCATCATCCTGGCCACCGTCGCCGCAGCAACCGCCGCTGCGGCGCCGCTGGCCGGCAAGGTCCTCTCCACGTCCGGCGACACGCTGGTCGTGGTTGTGAATCTCGACAAGGTGGAATGGGTCAAGGCCGGCGCCCCCGCGCGCGTGGTTGCGGTGGAAAAAAGCGCCCTGATCGGCAAGTGCATGATTGTCGGCGTGGCCGATTCGACCGTCACGATGGTGGCGCCCAAGGCCAAGGCCAAGGCGCTCAAGCCCGGCGCGGGCGTGACGCTCGACAAGCCGAAGGCGGGAATGGCGGGCTGCTAGCGAGTCGCAGCCGACGGGGGCCCCGCGCCGTGATCGACCTCCGATGGCGCGGGGTCTCCGGACCACCGACCTCCCCCTCATGTCGTCCAACCCCGAGGCAAGCCGATGAAAGCCAATCGCATCCTGCTGGCCATGGTGCTGTGCGCCGCCACCGCTGCGGGCGCGGCGCCGGGCGCCGGCGTCGGCCGCGACCAGACCCTGGCCGCGCTGCCCAAGGCCAACTCCATCGCGGAACTGGTGGCGCGCTACGATTCGCGATCCTGCATCGAGTGCCACCAGGAAGCCCACGACCAATGGGCCGAGTCGGTGCATGCTCGTTCGATCTTCGGCAATGGCCGCACGGCCTCCACGTTCCGCACGGCCATCACGAACGGACTCCTGGAATGGCAGGCCTCCGGCGTGAAGTCCGTGAAGGATGTCCGCGTCGAGCACCTGATGGGGTGCGCCAAGTGCCACCTGCCCCAGCTCGCCGACGCCACCGACAAGGTGGCCCAGGAGATCGTGCTGACGATCGACGCCTGGCGGGCAGCCATGAGCGAGGATGACGAGGCCGCCGCCGAGAAATACGCGGATGTCCTGCGGTCGCTGAACATCAATTGCCTGGTCTGCCACAACCGCAACGCGATCACCCACAAGTGGACGGACGGCTATCCGCGGCGCGACACGGTGTACGGCGTCGCGGGCAACGGCGAGCATCCGCACGACAAGTTCGCCAGGGTCGCGCCGAGCCCGATCATGGGCGAGTCCATCCTTTGCGGGCAGTGCCACGGCCTGGGGCCCAACCTCGAGCTGGAGAATCCCACCCAGTGCGCGACCGGCTACGGCAGCTACCTGTTCGCCTACGTGCCGGAGGGCGGCACGCAGACGTGCCAGGAATGCCACATGCGCGACTCGAAACTCGGGCACAACATCCAGGGTCCCCGCTCGAAGGCCATGTCCGACAATGCCGTCGAGATGCGGGTGGAGGCCGAAGCCATCGTCTGGCGGGATGTCACGACCATGCGGCCGAAGGCGACCGTGAAGGTCGAACTGACCAACCGCAGCGGCCATGGCATTCCCGATGGCTGACCCACGCCCAACCGGCTGGTGCAGTCGGTATCGGCAGTCGACAAGGACGGAAACGAAGTCTTCACGCAGGACAGGACCTTCATGCCCGTGCCGCAGCGACTGGGCCGGGGCGACCGGATGGGCCGGGGCCCCTACGAAAAGAGCGGCATGCTGCAGGACACCAGCCTGCCGCCCCTGCGCACGGTCACGACGGCGCTGGACATCTTCTTCCCGGTCGAGGAAGTCGACAAGGACGGGGAGACCGTCCTGACGTACCCGAGCGACAGCCTGGACGTCACCGTCCGGCTCTGGTACCTGCCCTACGGGACGATGGACGACGATGCGGTCCTGTGGCGGGAGTTCACGAAGAAGGTCAGCTTCGACAGGAACGGCTGGTAGGCGTCCGGGCGAGCGGAGGCTTCAGGGAGGGGCGTCGCCTCGGCGACAGCCCCTCTCTCCATCTAGTCGATCACGGGCAGGTTCGTCTCGTCGCCATGATGGGCACCCTCGAACATCGCCGGCACGGGCTGCCCCAGCGACTCGAAAAACGTCCCGATGAACCGGCGGGTCGCGGGCGTGTGCCGCGTGCGCGGGGACAGCAGCAGGGTGCGCGGCCGGTCATGTCCGAATCCCGCCACGCGATGCTCGCGCAGAAGCCCGTTGTCGATCTCGCGCCCTGCAAGGTCGCGCGAAACGAATCCGATGCCGTGCCCCGCCATTACCTGCCTGAGCACGCCGGTCAGGTCGTCGTAGTAGACGATGTTCGCGAACTCGTCGATGTCGCGTCCCATGCCCCGCAGGCGCCGCTTCAGGAAGCGATAGGCGCACCCGTTGTGGGTCTTGAGGAACAGCCTGTGCCCCATCAGTTCGCCGACGGTGACCTCGCCGTCCTCGAGGCCCAGGGCCGGCGAGCTGACGAACACCATCTCGTCGACCGGCAACTCGAACGCCTGGAACGGATGCTCGGCCAAGTCGTCGCAATGCTCGACGACCGCCACGTCGTAACGGCCCGAGGCAAGGCCGTCGAGGACGTCCTCCGGCATCTCGAAGACGACGTTGAGGTCGAACTCGAGTCCGCGGCTGCCCACGTAGCGCTCGAAGACGTCCGGCAGGCGGCCCGTCCCGAAGCAGGGCGTGCAGCAGAACGAGAGTCGATCACGGCCCGCGTGGGCGCCGACGACGACCTCCAACTCCCGCTCGATTTCTAGGATTTTCCGTGCGCGCTCGACGATGGCGCGACCGGCGGACGTCGGCTGCACCGATTCCTGCCCGCGATCGAGCAGCGACGCGCCGTAATGATCCTCGAGCTGGCGGATGCGACGGGAGACGGCCGACTGGGTCACGCACAGGCGCTCGGCGGCAGCCGTGAAGCTGCCGGTCTCGACGACCGCCACCAGGGTCCTGAAGAGCACGAGTTCCATGGGCCCCAAGATATGCCGCGGACCGGCGTTCGTCCATGCCCCGCGCGCATGGGCGCCATGCGGAACGGTTGTTTGACTTGCCGACCGCGAAATCTACCATCGCCGCAACGGGTTCTGTGCAGGAACACGAATTTCGCCGATTTGAAACAGGGAGGCACACATGCTCGAGCTGCTTGCTACGCGACGCAGGATGTCCCTGGGTCTGATCGCCCTCGTGGTGATCGGCTCCCTGGGCATCTGGGGATGCGCCGACCATCCCACCGAATACGAAAATCCGGACGCCAGCATCGTCACGACGAAGACCGAGACGGCGCTGATCGATGCCGCGACCCTGATGGGGTGGATCGACGAGGGCCGACTCAACAGCACGGACCCCGACAGCCGCGACAAGGTCGTCATCATCTCGGTGGCCACGTCGGCTGCGTATGCCACTGGGCACATCCCCGGCGCGCAGCTGTGGAACTACAGCACCGAAGTCTACCAGACGCGCCTCGAAGGCGTTGCCGCCGCGGGCACGATGGTGCTGAACGGCCCGGCGCTCGACACCTTCCTGAGCCGTGCCGGCATCGACGAGTACACGACCGTCGTGTTCACGACGGCCGACGACCTGAACAAGGCCACGCGCGGCTGGTGGACGCTGCGTTACTGGGGCTTCCCCAAGGAGCGGATCAAGGTCCTGCAGGGCGGCGACGCCGGCTGGACCGCGGCGGGTTACACGCTCGTGACAGAGGTTCCCACCATCACGTCTTCGGGCTTCAGCGTCCGCGAACTGGCCGCAACCAGCACGTTCCGCGGCGACCTTCGCGTCTCGATCGGCGAGGCCATCCGGGCCGTCGACGCCATCAACAGCGGCGCGACGCCCGACGTCAAGTGGCTGGACGTGCGTGGCGGCGTCGATCCTGTGGCCGGTGGCCGGATCCAGGTTGCCCAGCTCGATTCCTGGAACGCCTACTACGTGGCCGGCACGACGGCGACGCTGCAGCCCGTGCAGGACATGGTGGCCCACCTGGCCACCTTCGGCGTGACCGAGACCACCCCGCTGACCTACGTCAACTGCCAGGGCGGCGTGAAGTGCACGGTGCCCTTCTTCATCCTGGACGGCATCCTCGGCTGGCCCGTGCAGTCGTACAACGGCTCGTGGGGCCAGTGGAGCGTGTACTCCAACGCCTCCATCGCGGCGGCCTGGAAGGTCGACGTGGTCTCCCCGGGCACCGCAATCCTGCGCAGCGCCGGCACCTGGACGGCCGGCACGCCGGCTATCGATCCCGTCTCCAACGGCTCGTACCCGATCACCGACATCCGCGCCAACCAGGTCGAGAACGAAGACGCCGCCTACTTCTCCAGCGGCGGCACGACCACCCCGCCGACCGGCGGCGGCGGTGGCGGCGGCAGCGGCTGCTGACACGACGACACGGCATCACCCGCCCTTGACCGGGGCGGCCACGAAACCAGCAAGGAGAAGGAATAAATGAACCGAAGCAGAGTCACCCTTGCGATCGCCGTGCTCGGCCTGATCGCTCTGGCTGTGCCGGCGATGGCCGGCCCCCAGATGACGTTCGGCCCTGAGGACCAGGGCACGTTGCAGATCGACGTCAAGAGCCAATTCCAGATGACGGTACATAGTGAGGACACCGTCGCCGACACTGACGCCGCCATGAACTTCAACTTCCGCCGCAACCGGATCGCCCTCATGGGCGCCTGGGGCGAGAAGCTGAGCATCTACGCGCAGACCGAGTACCAGGAGGACGTCAACCTGGGCCTGTTCGGACTCGCGGACGCCGACCAGGGCTCGAACTTCCAGATGCTGGACGCCGTCGCCCGCATCAAGATGAACGAGAAGTTCCGGATGAACGTCGGCAAGTTCAAGTACAACTTCTCGCGTGAGAACCTCGAGGCCTGCGAGGCCCCGTTGACGCTCGACCGTTCGCTGTTCATCCGCACGCCGTTCACGACGACGCGCGACATGGGCGTGGCCGTGTGGGGCAACCTCGCCGAGGGCAAGGTTCAGTACCGCCTCGACGCGATGGAAGGCCGCAAGGCCCTGTCCGCCGACGTCATGCCGAAGACCGGCTTCCGCTACAGCGCGCGCGCTCACCTGTCGCTGTGGGACTCGGAGACCGAGTACGGCTACAAGGGCACGTACCTGGGCAAGAAGAAGGTCTTCACCCTGGGCGCGGCCGTGCAGACCGAGCCCGAGGTGGCCTACCAGGACGCCGTCGCGAAGACCGGCAAGCTGGACTACAACGCGTACACGGTGGACATGTTCTACGAGCGCCCAATCAACGAGACCGGTGCCTTCACCCTGTCCGGCGCCTACGAGAACATCGACTTCGACGATGCCTACCTGGGCATGAATCCCGACAGCGGGACCTGCGGCCTGAACGGCCAGAAGAACGGCTGGTACGGCAAGGTCGGCTACCTGCTGCCGACGAAGCCGCTGCAGCTGTTCGCGCGCTACGAATCGTGGAAGTTCGCCCAGCTGAACAACGTCTACAACCAGCAGCTGGACTGGTACGGCGTCGGCGCGAACTACTTCATGATGGACAACGTGCTGAAGCTGACGGTCGAGTACAGCAGCGCGTCGTTCGACCAGGTCGGCGAGTTCGACGGCACGGTCACCAACGATGTGGGCACGCTGATCACCCAGATGCAGTTGGTGTTCTAGGCGCCACCTGCCACGACGATGCAGCCGGCGGGCGCCCTCAGGGCCCGCCGGCTTCGTTTGCCGGCCGTCGGGCGTCAGCGTTCGGGAGCGGCGGGGGCGGCGGGAGTCGGATGCGCCAGGGAGCGCAGCACGGCATCGAGTTCACCCGGCTTCAACGCCACCGGCGGCATGGTGGCGCCGGCGCGCACGGCTCGCGGGTTGCGCAGCCAGCGCTCGAGGCGTTCCGGGTTCCACGCGCTGTCCGGCGGCGCGGGGTAGAACGGCCCGAGCAGTCCCGAAAGGTTGGGGCCCGCCGTTCCGACGCCCTGCCGCCCGTCCCGGGTCAGGGCCTGGTGGCAACCGCCGCAAAGCTTGGCGAAGGCCTGCAGGCTGTCCTCGCTGCCCGCGCGGAACCGCACCTGGTAGCGCGAGGCCCCGCCAAAGCGATCGCCATCACGCAGCAGCACCGCCACCAGCGTGTCCGCCACGGTCGCCCCGAGGCCGAAGTCGGGCATCGCCTGGGCCGGATGCATGAGCGCCTGCCGCAATTCGGCCTGCGTGCGCGCCCAGACGACGGAATCGAGGTCGATCGCCAGTCGCTCGCCCTTGCCGCCGGTCACGTGGCAGCGCCGGCAACCGAGGCTGTCGCGCAGGGCCACCGCGCGCACAAGCACCGGTGAGGCGGGCAGCCCCCAGGCCGCGGCGGCGCCGCCCAGCAATCGGTGGTGCGCCAGCGCCGGGCGCGACGCACGCGCGTCGCCGCGATGGCAATCGACGCAACCGCCGTCCGACGCGTAATGGGACGGGTGGCATTCCAGGCAGCTGACGGCAGCCGGCGGCGGCGCGGCCGCCGCGGTCGCCACCGCAACGGTCGCCAGGCCCAGGCCGGCCACGAGGGCCAGTCCTAGAACGGCGCGTGCAGCGACCAATTCTCACCCCGCATGAACAGCGCGACGAAGGTCAGCGCGACCACGAGCGCGAACAGGGCCACGACCACGGCGCCCACCAGGCGTTCACCGGACTGGAACCAGGCCGCGCGCGCAGCGGGCTCGCGACGCAGCCACGGCAGCGCGACCAGCAGCCCTGCCAGGAGAAGCACGCCGTACATCCACACGGTGCCGTGGCTGACCAGCTCCTGGATCCACAGCAGGAACCAGGCGGACTTGGCCGGGTTGGGCGCGCGCGTCGGGTCCGCCGCCGTTTCGAGCGGGGCGGGCACCAGCCACGCCGCCAGCAGCAGGAAGGCCGCGATCACCAGCAGCCCGCGCCGGATCAGCCGGAAGAAGTGCGGGGAACTCGGAACCTGGTCGCTCATAGGTACGGGAGCACCCCCTTGCTGCGCCGGATGCGGAAGAAGTGGAGCGAGATCAGCGACAGCATCAGCGTCGGGATGACGGCGATGTGGAGCGCGTAGAAGCGCAGCAGCGAGAGTGGCCCGCCGATGCGGTCGGGCACCAGCAGCGTCCGCACCTGTTCGCCCAGCGGCAGCCTGCGCAGCAGCTCCATGCCGGTCTGGGTCGCCCAGTAGGCGAGCTGGTCCAGCGGCAGCAGGTAGCCGGTGTACGCGGCGCCGACGGCCAGGAACATGATGATCGTCCCGACGACCCAGGTGCCGTGCCGGGGGTGACGGTAGGCGCCCGTCAGGACGACGCGCAGCGTGTGCAGCATGATCAGCGCGAGCAGCGTGTGCGAACAGAAACGATGCAACGAGCGCAGGTACCGGCCACTCCACACCGATCCTTCGAGGAACTGGATCGATTCGAAGGCGCCGGTGGGCGAGGGCCGGTAGTAGAACAGCAGCAGCAGGCCGGAAACCACGAGCGTGATGAACGTCGTGAAGGCCAGCCCGCCGAGGCAGAACGTGTAGGTGATCCGCAGGTTGCGGCGCAGCACCACGCGCGGGAAGAGGTGACGGACGAACTCGCCGATCATGTCGCCTCCGGCAGGCGGATGGTGACCATGCCGCCGCTCTCCGCGCAGTCAAGGCCGCCCAGGGAGCGCGTGGCGGGCCCCGAAAGGACGACGCCGTTCTCGTCGAAGCGACTGCCGTGGCAGGGACAGCTGAAGCCGTTCTCCGTGGCGGTCACCCGACAGCCGAGGTGGGTGCACGTCAGGTCCAGCGCCCGGATCGGCCCTTCACGACCGCGCGCGACGGCCAGCCCGTATTCCGGCAGCACCAGGGCGCCGCCACGCGGCACGTCGTCCAGGGGCACGCGGATCTCGCGGGGCGCAACGGCGCGCGTCGGCGTCAGGTAACGCCAGCAGCCCACCAGGCCCGCCAACGCGGGGATCAGGGCCTTGAGGAAGTCTCGCCTTGTTGCAGCAGGTCCTGCCATTGCCTCAGGTGCTCCCGCACGTACTGTGGCGTGCGCCGGTTCATCAGGTCGAATCGCTCGCGCGTGAAGAAGGCGCCGTTGGTGACGCGCTGCCCCGCCTGGTCCCACCAGGATGCAAGCGGCAGCCCGTCGCGCGGCAGATCGTAGATGCGGTCCGCGGGCATCTCCAGCACGAATCGTCGCGGGTTGGCGTGACAACCCCCACAAGTGACCGTCCCTCGCCGCACCGTGTGCGGAAAGAACGCCTTCCACTCCGCCGCCAGCAATCTGTTCTCCCAGCCGCGTCCGGGGTCCGTGGCCAGCAGCACGAACTGCGGGCGGATGGGAGACACCAGGCCGCGCGCATCCAGGCCCAGCGGCGGCGCGTCCTGCCGGCGCAGGGCCGCGCTGCGTCGCCAACCGCCGACTTCCGGCAGCGACTCGAAGGCCTGCCTCTGCTTTTCGGTGCGCGGCCTGACCACGAATGTGCCGTACTCCTGCGCCGCCCACGCCGAGTGGCAGGCCCAGCATTCCATCTTTTCCAGGTGCGCCGCGATGGCGTGCTCGGGCACGGTCGACGACGGGGACGGGTGGCAGTCGCGGCAGGTCTTCACGTTCGGCGCGCCGGCGGGAGCGTGCACGCGATGGCAGTCGACGCAGCCCAGGCCGTGTTCCTGGTGCACGTCGGGCAGCATCTTCAGGTAGCGGACGCCGTCGGCCACCGGGCCGCGCTGGTAGCGCTCATGGTCCTCCCGGGGTGCGCGGCCGTGGTACTCCCAGCCCGTGAAGTAGCCCTGGTGACAGCGCAGGCAGGTGCTGTCCGGCACGCGCCCGTGGGGCGACGAGGCGATACAGGGCGCCGGTGCGCCGCCGGGGCCGGCCAGGGGCCCGCGGTCATGGCAGTCCCGGCAACCGGACACGTGGCACCCGGCACAGGCGGCGCCGAAGAACGCGTCGCCATCGCGCCCCATCGCGCGGCGGGCGAACGCGCGCTCGGCGGCCCGCGTGGCCATCGGGCCGGCCAGCACATCGTCCCGGCCCGCATGGCAGGTCACGCAGGCGCCGTCGGTCGCCGGCGCCGCGACGTCCCCGGACCTCGCGTCTTGCGAAAGGGCCGTCGCGGCCTCAGCGGCCAGCAGCCAGCAGGCGACGATGCAAAGTGTCGTCCAGCGCATGGTAGTCCAGGGGTTTGCGGTAGATCACGTCCGCCACCTTGTCGTGGCAGATCAGGCACAGGTTCACGGCGAAGACGCGCCGGATCTCACCGGCCTCCAGGGGTCGGGCGCCGTCACGGCTCATGGCCGCGTGCGCGTTGATGCCCTGCTCGTCCTGGTGCAGGAAGCCATCCAGCGGCTTGCGCGCATCCTTCTCGCAGAGCAGGGTGGCCTTCAGCGCCGCGCGCTCGAGCACATGCTGCCCGAAGCCGAGAAACGCAGGGTTTTCGTGGCACTCGGCGCAGCCGATGGCGCGCGGGCCGGTGTTGTGGCCGAAGAACGGCGCGAATCTCAATTGCCGCCGGCCACGGAACACGGCCACGTCCTCGTCGCGCGAACGCGACCCGTCCGGCTCGATCACGTTGATGAACGTCTGGCAACCGGGCGTCACGGTGCCGATCCGGCCCTTCGTGTCCACCGCCAGGGGAAACGGGTACAGCGCGCGCACGTCTTCGGTCTCGCTGAACGAACCCGGCGACGCCCGACCCGCCAGGAAATCCCAGCCGTACTCGCGCTTGTCGTAGGTGGTGTGGCAGCCGTAGCACTGCACGACGGTGCGCGAGTGGCAGGCGTGGCACGCCAGGCGCTCGTGACCGGCCA
>CAINDZ010000370.1 GCA_903847545.1 uncultured bacterium
CGGGTCCACGCCGTGGTTCTGGCCGTCCAGCTGCCCGATGCCGTGGTAATCGGAGTGCTCGTCCTCGTGCGTGAAGAAGACCGTGCCTTCGGCGCCGCAGTCGATGCCCAGCGCCCCGAACACGCGCCGCGCCGTGGGGCCCATCGAGCCACCCTCGGTGCAGAACCCGGCGTGGAAACCGCGCGCGGCGGCGGGCGCGATCGCCTCGAGCAGCGTCGCGGGCACCACCTGCCGCAGCACGTCCACGTAGGCGTCCACGGGGTCGAAGTCGCGCCGCACGAGCGCATCACCGGCCGCCGCCAGGCGGATTTCAGCGCCGCCGGCCAGGGCCCCGGCCACCAGGGCGCGCACGCCCTGTTCGATGAGCGGGGCCATCTCGATCAGCTGGCCGCCGTCGCCGTCCATCGGCTTCCAGCCGCCCTTGTAGCTCTGGCTGTGCGAGGCGGTGAAGTTCTCGCCGCCGTCCAGCTCGTCGAAGAAGACGCCGAACGACGACAGCCAGATGGGCGTCGTGCGCGTGCCGGCCGGGCGCAGGTGCACGGTGATGCCGTGGGCCGCGTAGATGCGCGCCGCCAGGTCGATGAGTTCCTGCGTGTGCGGGCGCACCTCGCCGCCCACGTGCAGCGATTTCAGCCCGCGCTGCGCCGCCAGGCGGGCGCGCGCCTCCAGGAAGACCGCGGCGGTCAGCGCGTTGAACGGCACGCCCAGGTTGAAGAAGTCGGCGGGGTCCAGCAGGTCGCGGTAGCCGGCCGTGCCCAGCTTGAACTGGGCGGCCCAGGCCTCGAGCCCGGCCTCGGCGCACAGCGCGGCGTCCAGGCGGATGGTCTCGGGGCGGTCGGCGAACGGCGTGAACAGCGGGCGGCTGGCGGACATGCGGACTCTCCTAACCGTTGAACGAGACGTCGACGACCTGGCGGACGGAGGTGCTCTCGACCTCGAAGAACTCGGCCGGCTTGATGCCGAACATCGAGGCGACGATGCTGCTGGGGAACACGGCGATGCGCGTGTTGAGGTCGCGCACGTTGCCGTTGAAGAAGCGGCGCGCGGCCTGGATGCGGTCCTCGGTGTTGGCCAGCTCCTTCTGCAGCTGCAGGAAGTTGCCGCTGGCCTTCAGGTCGGGATACGACTCGGCCACGGCCAGCAGGCGGTTCATGCTGGCGACCAGCGCCTGCTCGTCGCGCGCCTGCGCGCCGGGCGTGCCCGCCGAGGCGGCCGCCTTCTCGCGCGCGGCGGTGACCGCCTCGAGCGTCTGGCGCTCGTGCGCGGCGTAGCCCTTCACCGTCTCGACCAGGTTGGGCACCAGGTCGTAGCGGCGCTTCAGCTCGGTGTCGATGCCGGCCCACGACTCGCGCACCTGCTGGCGCACGCGCACCAGCGTGTTGTAGGTCAGCACGAACCACAGCAGGACCAGCGCCGGCGGCACGATGTACACCCAGGGACTCATCGATCCTCACCCCTCTGCTGGCGGACGACGTACTCGGGAATGCGCCCGCAAACGCCCTTCAGCAGGGCCGTCGCGGCCTCGTAGTGCTGCGCGTTGCCGCCGCCCGTGCCGAAGACGAGCAACTCGTGGCTGCCGAACTCCAGCGAGCGGCCGCCCGCCGCCTCCAGCAGGTACTCCATCATCCGCGCATGGATGATGTCGTACGCCCACTTGCGGTCGTCGGCGGTGACGAAGAAGCGGCGGCTGAACTCGGCCGACTCGAAGTCGATGTCGTCGGCGCCCAGGAATTCGGTCACCTTGTCGAAGGGGTTCTCCGGCCGCAGGCGCAGCGGCCTGACCGGGTAGGGCAGGTCCACCATGGCCACCCAGTGGCGGTGCGTCGTGCGGTTCTTGCCGTGCCCCGTCACGTAGCGGTAGTCGAACAGCAGCAGCGGCTGCCCGTCCAGGTCGCCCTCGACGACGCAGCTGCACTTCCGCGAGTGCCCCAGCTGGAACAGCTTGACCGCCGGGTGCACGTGCAGCACGCCCTCGCCGCCGGGGCGCACGCGCCAGCCGCGCGCGAACGCCCACGCCCGCAGCGCCTCCTGGCGCTTCTGGTCCAGGCGCCAGCCGATGATGCCGCCGGCCAGGACGACCAGCAGGATGACGATGAAGAATACCGGTTGCGGCTGCATCGACCCCTCAGTCCAGTCCCCGCAGGAGCGACGACGGCACCTGCACTTCCATCTGCAGCAGCGCCTGGCTCAGCGTCTTGCCCTGCGGATCCACCAGCAGGCTGGTGGTGCCGCCGCCGCCGAGCGCGCCCTCGAGCAGGAAGTTCAGGCCTTCCAGGTTGTCCAGCCGGTGGCGCGTGACCGGGCCCTTGACCATGGGCCCGAAGAACTTCTTCACGCGCGCGGCCGTCAGGTACCCGGCCAGCCACTCGTATATTCGGGGCGAGCGGGCCAGCACGCCGATGTTCGAGGTGTCGCCCTTGTCGCCGCTGCGCGCGTAGCACAGCCGCCGCAACTGCACGGTGCGCAGCGCGCCGGACGCCGGCTTGCGGGACAGCGCGCGCGGCTTGATGCCGCTGGAGACCGGCTCGCCCACCTCGCCGCGCACGGGGAACTCGATGCGCAGCTGCGTCTCGGCGCCGTCGGCGGCGAACGTGCGCACCTCGGCCGCCACGCGGTCGCGCCGGATCAGCGCCGGCCAGTAGGCCACCACCTGCTGCGCGCGCGGCCGCCCGCGCGTCGAGACGGCCATGCCCGACGGGCCGGCCAGGATCAGCGCCGGCAGCGCCTTGGCGAAGTCCTCGATCTTCGCGGGGTCGGGGTCGCAGACGCCGAACCGCAGGTAGATCTCGTCGGGGTCGCACTGCGCCAGCTGCGGCGGCCAGATGCTGCCGGCGCCCACCAGCGCGGTGTTGGTCTTGGCGAACTTGTGGCCGGTCTTCCGCCAGAACACGTCGGCGATGACCTTGGCCTTGTCGCGCACGTCGGGCCCGCAGACCAGCACCTCGCCGTCGGCCTTCCAGCCGTCCTCGTACGCCATCGAGACCTTGAAGCGCTCGGGCGCCGGGCCGCCGCGCACGCCGCTGATGCCGACGCGGTCGGGGCCCAGCTCCTTCACCTGGATGGTGTCGAAGAACGCCACGCCGTCGGGCGAGATGTACTGCCCCGGGTCGCCCATCTCGTAGACGAGCTGCTCCTTGACCGACTTCGCGCACACCTTGCCGCCGGTCTTCCTGTGCTTGGTGACGGTGAAGGTGCCGTCGGGCGCCATCTCGATGATGGGGTAGCCGATGTCGCGGAAGCTCTTCACCTCGCGCCAGTCGGTCAGGTTGCCGCCCGACGCCTGTGCGCCGCACTCGATGATGTGCCCGGCGACGATGCCGGCGGCCATCAGGTCCCAGTCCTCCATCGACCAGCCGAACTCGTGGATCATCGGCGCCAGCGTGATGCCGGTGTCGGTGACGCGCCCGGTGACGACGATGTCGCAGCCCTCGGCCAGCGCGGCCACCACCGGCTCGGCGCCCAGGTAGACGTTGGCGGCGATGACGCGGTCCTTCACCGGCCCGAACTTCGCGCCGTTCTCCATGTTCGTGAACGACTCGCCGGCCGCCGCCAGCTCGTCCAGCCGGCTGCAGATGTCGTCGCCGTAGACGACGCCCACCTTCAACGACAGCCCCCGCTTGCGCACCATCGCCTGGATCTTCCGGCCCAGCCCCGCGGGGTTGATGCCGCCCGCATTGGTGATCACCTTGACGCCCGTCTCGGCGATGATCGGCAGGCAGGTCTCGAGCTGCGTCACGAAGTCGCGCGCGTAGCCCAGTTCGGGGTTCTTCAGCTGCTGCTTGCGCAGGATGGACATCGTGATCTCGGCCAGGAAGTCCATCGTGATGTAGTCCAGCTTACCGCCGGTCAGTTGGCGGCGCAGGGCGTCCAGGTCGTCGCCCCAGTAGCCGCCGGCGTTGCCGATGCGGATGGTCTTCTTCAAGGCGGGTCTCCTTCGGGGGCCGGTGCGCGAAAACGCAGTGCGGGCTTGTCATTTCGCC
>CAINDZ010000371.1 GCA_903847545.1 uncultured bacterium
CCCGTGGGCCCCGTCGCCGGCGCCGTTTTCCATGGACGCCGCCGGCCCGGCGTTCAGCCGTGCCGGAGCGTGATGTCGGACGCTACCACGAGCGGGAAGTCGGCCAATCGGCGCCGGAAGGCGACCAGCAGGTCGATGCGCCCGCTGACGGTCCCGCGGCCACGCGCCTCGAAGGCATGCGCCGCCGTGTAGACGGCGGCCCCCGTCGCCGACGGGTCGGTGTGCACCTCTCGCGTGAATTCACCCAGCTTCAATCCTGCCGGCAGCGGCTTCAACAGGGCCAGGATCTCGTCGTCGTGGCGCTTGCCGAAGGCCTCGTACCGGATGGCCATCGTGGCGCCGCGGATGCGCCGGTTGGCCGCGATCACCAGGCCCGTCCGGTCCGTGACGGTCCGCGAGAGCCCGCGCAGCCAGGCCGCCGTCGCCGCGTCGACGACCACGTGGCAGTCGGCCTCGCGCACGCCCACCAGTTCCGCCAGCCTCTCGGCCTTGCCCTCGTGGTGGATGCCCTCGAGGTGGCTGTAGAGCACCGTGGCCTGCCGGCCCGACCCCAGCACCAGCCCGCTGAGGAAGGCGCGGACGACCTTGGCCGATCCCTGGATGACGATCTCGCTGAACATCGGTTCGCCTGTCGTGCCCGTGGCGGCCATGACGGAGCCTCCTATCTGAAGAACAGCAGCGTGACGACGACGAACACCGGCAGCAGCACGGGCGCCGACCACTTGAACAGGTAGCCGAAGAAGCTCGGCATGCGGATGCCGGCCTCCTCGGCGATCGACTTGACCATGAAGTTCGGCGCATTGCCGATGTACGTCATCGCGCCCATGAACACCGCGCCGGCCGAGATGGCCTGCAGGTCGTGCACGAACTCGGGGTTCAGGGTGGCCAGCGTCGACGGATAGCCGAGCAGCCCGGGCACCATCGCCTCGGTCACGCCCAGGTCGCCGAGGGCGGCGTTGAAGAACGTCAGGTAGGTGGGCGCGTTGTCCAGGAAGCTCGACAGCGCGCCTGTGGCCCAAAAGAACCGCACCGGCCCGTGCACCGCGCCGACCAGGCCGGCCAGGGCGCCCTCGCTGCCGGCCTTCAGGATCGCCAGGGCCGGAATGATCGTGATGAAGATGCCGGCGAACAGGTACGCGACCTCCTGGATGGGCGCCCAGGAGAAGCCGTTCCGCTCGCGCAGCGCGCGCCTCGTCGTGCGCAGCGACAGGATGCCCATCAGCACGATGATCGCGTCCTTCAGCCAGTTCTGCAGCGGCACGGACACCGGGTGGCTGCCCAGGCGCAGCACCGTGATCTCGGGCAGCTTCAGCGACCCCGACAGCACCACGGCGCCCATCACGCCCAGCAGGAACAGGCCGTTGTGCAGGCCCTCGATGCGGATGCCCGACTTGCCTGTGGCTCCGGGGCGCACTTTCTCCCGCCGGTAGAGCACCGTGTCGACCACGGCGAAGGCCGCCAGCACCAGCGCCGAGGCGACCAGCATGTGCGGCAGCAGCCCCTTCGTCACCCAGAAGAAGGGCACGCCGTGCAGGAAGCCCAGGAACAGCGGCGGGTCGCCAAGGGGCGTCAGCGAGCCGCCGATGTTGGCGATCAGGAAGATGAAGAAGATCACGACGTGCACCTGCGAGCGGCGCCAGGCGTTGGCGCGCAGCAGCGGGCGCACCAGCACCATCGCCGCCCCGGTCGTGCCGATGAGCGAGGCCAGGAGCGTGCCCACCGCCAGCAGCGCGACGTTGACCGCTGGCCGCCCCTGGAGGTCGCCGCCGATGTAGATGCCGCCGGCGATCGTGTACAGGCCCCACAGCAGGATCAGGAACGGCACGTAGTCGACCACCATGATGTGGACGATCTCGCGCGTGGCCTCGGCCGGGTTCCACAGGATGAAGGGCACGGCGAAGCACAGGGCCCAGAACGCCGCGACCTTGGGGAAGTGGCGGTGCCAGAAGTGGGGGGCCAGCAGCGGGAACAGGGCGATCGAAAGCAGGGTGCAGGCGAACGGGGCCGCCGACCACAGGGGGAGCAGCCCGACGGGGTCCGCATGGGGGGCGCCGTGCGCCGGGACGGGCAGGGACATGGGGTCCTTTCGGGATCCGGGGCTTCGGTTCCAGCCTCCCGGCAACCCTAAGTCCGTCCCCCGGCGGCGTCAACGGGTCGTCGGGGCGGGATTCCCCCTGCCGGGGGGTGCATTTGCTGGCGCCGGAGCGGCGAGGAATATAGATTTGCGGCATCTTTCCGGTGCCGGGCCGCCCCTGTGCATGAGCGGGCCCGAGGCCGGCCCGCGCCCGGCGTCCTGCCGGGCCCCTACCGGACCCGAACGCTCCGCCCTGCCCGCTGGTCGCGCAGGTCCCGGGGCGAGGAGGCGACCCGACCTCATGTCTTCCGACACCAGCGAAATCATCCGGCAGGATGACGTTACCATCCGCTTCGCCGGCGACTCCGGCGACGGCATGCAGCTGACCGGCACC
>CAINDZ010000372.1 GCA_903847545.1 uncultured bacterium
CCTGCAGGCTCTCGCGCAGGAAGGCGCGGACCGGCTGCGCGTTGTCGGTCGTCCGTCCCGACAGCATCGCCGGGATCGACGGCAGCGTGGTCGGGTACGCGCCCAGCGCGTCGCGGTACCAGGTGAAGCCGTCCAGCCGTTCACGCCAGGCGGGATCCTCGGCCAGCACCTGCTCGAACACGGGCGAGGCGAAGGCGTCCATCACCACCACCAGCACGTTCTTCTCGCGCGAGAACCGGGCGAAGCGCTCGTCGAGGCCCGTGGCCGTCTCGTGTGCGAACGAGCGGCCGGACAGCAGGTGCCCGCCCAGGGCCAGGCCGTTGGCCGCGACGATCACCAGCGCCGCCGCCGGCGCCCATCGCCACACGCGCCGCCGCGCCGCCACCGCCGTCGCCGCCACGCCCAGCCACAGCGCCGCCTCGAGCCAGCCGGCCGCGCGGTGCCGCGACCAGTCGATGGCGCTGCCGTCGAACTTGCCGTAGTCGCGCACCAGGACGTTGCCCTGCACGTACAGCAGCGCCGCCGCCGCCAGCAGCAGCGCGGCCAGGACCTCGCGGCCGCGCGACCGCGCCGCCACGCCGACGAGCGCGACCAGCGCCGCCACACAAAGGACGGCCGGCCACGCCCAGGCGACCACCACGCCCGGCGGCGTGGCGACCGCGCCGGCATTGAACAGGTACGCGGTCAGGGGCGCGGCCAGGAACGCCGTCACGAGAAAGGCGAGGGCGGCCGCCGCCAGCGGGAACCAGCCGGGGCGGCGCATCAGGCCGACTTCCTGCGCATGAGGAACAGCGTGCGCTCGGTGCCGGCGATGGGCTCTTCGCGCACGATGTCGAAGGCCGCGGCAAAGGCGGCGCGGAATCCGTCGAGGTGGTAGTCGGGGAACACGTCCGCGCGCGTGGCCAGCAGGCGCTGCACCTGCGAGTCGGACTTGGGGACGAACTCGACGATGAGGTGGCGGCCGGCTGCGGCCAGGAACGCCGCGAGGCGCGGCAGCGGCACGTTGTTGCTGATGGCCAGGTGGTGCACCAGCGCCAGGGCCATGACCGTGTCGGCCGGGCCGCGCTGCAGCAGCGAGGCGCGCTCCGCGTGCGCCCAGCCCAGCGCCGGGCTGGGGTTCGTCAGGTCCATCACCAGCGGCAGCATCAGCGGCTGCCGTCCCTGCCGGCACTCCAGCCAGTTGCGCTCGACCGCCACCGGGTCGACGTCGGCGGCGATGACCAAGCGGCCCATTTCTGCGGCCAGCCGGCTGAACAGCCCGTTGTTGGCGCCGAGGTCCCAGACCATGCCCTCGCCCGTCCCACCCAGGAACGCGCGCACGAGGGCCTTCTTGTGGTCGAGCGCGTCGCCGGAATAGTTCGTGTGGTCGTAGTAGTCGCCCCACTCGGTGCCGCCGCCGCGCCAGCGCAGTCCCTGCACGGCCTGGCGCAGGCCGTCGACCAGGCCCTCGAGGGCGCGCCGCGAAACGGCCACCTTCGCGGCCGCGGCGCCGCTGTGGCCGTGCCGGCGCTCGCTCGCCGCGTGGGCATGGATGTGCATCAGCAGCGCCGGCTGCAGCCGCGTGCGCCACGGCAGCAGGCGCGCCGCCAGGTCCAGCGGCACGCCGTCGATGTGCGCGCGCAGCAGCGCGCCCAGCCGCACGTCGCGCCGCGCCATCAGCGCCAGCGGCGCCAGGAAGTGCCGGCAGAACTGCCGGTAGGCGACCCACGGCTCGCCCTCGCGGTACGCCGTGAACGAGAGCGTGTCGATGAAGACGGCCCGCCCCCCGCGGAACTGCACGTTGTACGCCGAGGCGTCCTTCAGCACCATCCCCCGCTCCAGCGCCAGGGCCTGGATGCGCAGCGTGGCCAGCGCCGCATCCTGCAGCTGCGTGAAGCACCACTCGTAGGGATGGCTGATGAACGGGATGGGCTCGGGCTCGATGACCGCGACGGCGTCGGCGTCCCGCGCCAGGTCCAGTGGCGCGTCGCGATGCGGGACGAGCAGGCCCTTCGTCGTTAGCGTTTCGAGAAGGCCGGACTGCGCGAGCAGCCGGAAATCCCCGGCGCCGGCGCGGTTCACCTGCCGGTAGAGGCGCCCGTCGTGCGTGAAGAGGAATCCGCACGGATCGCGGAACGACGAGGCGAGGCGGCCGTCACCGGTCGGCATCGGATCCCTCGTCCCGGGACGGCTTGCCGGTCAGCCGCCGGCGGATC
>CAINDZ010000373.1 GCA_903847545.1 uncultured bacterium
AGGTGCTGTTCGTGTCCGGCTACGCCGCCGACATGCTGCCGGGCGAGGGGCGCCTGGCCCCGGGCGTGCACTTCCTGGCCAAGCCGTTCGCGCTGCGGGACCTGTCGCACAAGTTGCGCGCGATCCTCGACGCCGGTTGAGCGCGGCGGGCCCGCGCTTCCGCTAGGAGAGCACCTTCCCGGTGATGCGCTCGAGCGCGCGCCCGAGCGCGTCCTCCTCGATGCCCGAGAACGACAGCCGCACGTGGTTGCGGTAGCCCGACACGCCGAACGCCGGGCCGGGGATGACCGCCACGCCCGCGTCCAGGAACCGCCGCAGCACGAACTCCTCCTGCGCCAGGCCGGCGGGCGCCTCGGGCACGTGGCCGTTCAGGTTCAGGAAGTAGTAGAACGAGCCGCCGGGCACGAAGAGGTCGTCGCCCAGCACGGGGCGCAGCCGCGCGGCGATCAGGTCGCGCCGCCGCTCGAACGCCGCCACCACCGGGCGCAGCCAGCCGTACAGCGCGTCGGGATCCAGCATCGCATCGGCCATCGCCTTCTGGATGAAGGTGGCCACGCCGCCGGTCTGCGCGTATTCGCCGATGGTCAGCTTGGCCACCAGTGCCGCGTCGCGGCACACGAAGTAGCCGATGCGGAAACCCGTCGCCGCGAACGTCTTCGAGCAGGTGAAGACCGCGAAGATGTGGTCGCCCGGGAACTCGAGCATGCTGGTGTGACGCGCGCCGCCGAACAGGAAGTCCTCGTACGCCTCGTCCGAGACGATGCGCACGCCGTGGCGCAGGCACATGTCGTTCAGGCGCGCCAGCTCCTCGCGCGTGAAGACCTTGCCCGACGGGTTGTGCGGCGAGTTCAGGTACAGCAGCGCGGCGCCCGGCAGCTTCGCCTCGACCTGCGCGAAGTCGATGTCCAGGCGGCCCTCGCGCTCGACCAGCGGCACCGGGTCCAGCCGGCAGTTGGAATAGGCCGCGATGTTGTCGGGCACGCAGGCCCACACAGGCTCGAACAGCACGACGCGTCCGCCTGCGAACAGGTTGAAGATCAGCTCAAGCCCTTCCTGCGCGCCGCAGGTGCACATGACGTGCTCGGGGCCCAGGCCGCCGGCCAGGCCGCGCACTCCCAGCCGCGCCAGCACCGCCTCGCGAAACCACGGTTCGCCGCCCGCCTTCGGGTAGCGCGTGAGCCCGGCGGCGACCGCGCGCTCGAGCGCGCGCGTGACCACCGGCGGCGTGTCGTTCGCCAACTCGCCCCGCTGCAGGAACGCGAACGGCTCGCCGTGCTCGTCCTGCCAGCGCGGGGCCACCTCGCGGATGCGCTCGCTGATCTCGACGATGAGCGACAGGCCGATGCGGTCGAAGACCGGGTTCTGCATGCTGGGTCCTTCCTGGGGGGGGGGGGCGGCAACGGTGGGGCTGGTGGCGGTCGGCCGTGGGCAGAATAACCCGCCGGCAGGTGGTGATGAAACCCAATAACCGCAATAGATACAAAATGTTATATGAAGTTCGAAAAAATCATCCCCGCGGCCTTGCGCGGATGCGTTATAATTGATTTATTCACTCACCTTTGGGCCCGGGGAAACCTCCCCGGGTACGACCCGTTGGCTGATGGATCGGCGGCGGCATTTTACTGGCAAGGGAAAGCACCTTGGGGGACAACATGATGCGGCTTTCGAACGTCCGTAGCCTGCTGCTGGCCGGATTCACGATCTCTCTTCTGGCGGGCGCGGGCGCGGCATCGGCCATGCCGGTCGTCATCGGCAACTCGTGGGACAGCATCCCGCTTCAGCAGATCCTGGACAACCGCTACGGCACCGGCGTCATCAACGTGGCCACCGACTACGAGGGCCACAACCCGGGCGATGCCGACCCGCCGTACTGGCAGGACACGTCGATCGGCGGGCTGATCATCCGCGAGATCGCCGGCTACGCGAACAACAACACGATGGGCTGGTATGCCGAGACCCTCAGTGGCCGCCCGGTCATCGACGGCAACGGCGACGGCGTCATCTTCAGCGGCGTGATGAGCGC
>CAINDZ010000374.1 GCA_903847545.1 uncultured bacterium
AGCCAGGGGCCGCCCGGCACCGGCAGCCACTCGAAGGCCCAGCGCCCCGTGTGGTCGGTGACGGCGCGGCGCAGCAGCGGTCGCTGGAAGTACTCCAGCGAGTCGGGCTGCAGCGGGTACAGTTCCACCACGCCGTTGCCCACCGCCGAGTCACCCATCACCAGCGCGCCCGCGAGGCGGCCGACCTGGATCGATGCGGCCGTGGCCAGGGGAAAGCGGCGGCTCTCCTTTGCCTTCACCTTGTGCGCGTCCTGCATCGTCGCCGCGATCTCGGCGACCACCACGGTGTCGGCCGGCAGCGGCTCCCACAGTTCCACCTCGGCCTCGCGCGCGCCGTGCCACGAGGTGTGGCGGATGCGCTGGGCCGGGTAGAAATGCAGCCAGCCCTCGGCAGGCTGGCGCGTCATCTTCTCGGTGAACGCGAAGCGCAGCTTGCGCACCTCGCCCAGCGCGACGCTGCCCGATTCGGGGCTGGCCGTCGCCAGCCGCGGCGGCGTCAGGTCCACCGGGCCGCCCGGCGGCGCCTCGACCACGGCGCAGGCGCCGAGCAGTCCCGCCAGCAGCAGGGCGCAAAGTCCCCCGGCGGCCCACAGCGCGCGGGCGCGGGCCGGTCCGCCGTCGCGAACCGGACCGCGCCCGCCGCCGGGCGTGTGCCGCCGAAGGCGCACGCCGCTACCGGATGAGCGTCGCCAGGATGGCGCGCTGCGCGTGCAGCCGGTTCTCGGCCTCGTCGAAGACGACCGAGTGCGGCCCGTCCATGACCTCGTCCGTGATCTCCTCGCCGCGGTGCGCCGGCAGGCAGTGCAGGACGATGTGGTCCTTGTGGGCGGCCTTCAGCAGCGGCGCGGAGATCTGGAAGCGCGCGAAGTCCTTCCGGCGCTTGATGGCCTCCTCCTCCTGGCCCATGCTGTAGAAGGCGTCGCCGTAGATCACGTGCGCGCCCTCGACAGCCTCCTGCGGGTCGTGCGTGATGCAGAACGACGCGCCGGCCGCCTCGGCCTTCGCCACGATCGCCTCGTTCGGCTCGTAGCCCTCGGGGCAGGCGAGGATGAAGTTGAACGGGAAGCGGATGGACGCGTTCAGCCAGCTGACGGCCAGGTTGTTGCCGTCGCCGACCATGACCACGTTCTTGCCCTCGATGGTGCCGAGGTGCTCCTCGATCGTCATGATGTCGGCCATCACCTGGCAGGGGTGGTTCAGGTCGGTCAGTCCGTTGATGACCGGCACCGTGGCGTGCTTCGCGAGCTCGACGACCTCGCCGTGGTCGAACCAGCGGATCATGATGCCGTCGCACATGCGGCTGAGCACCTTCGCCACGTCGTGCACCGACTCGCGCGTGCCCATCCCGATCTCCTTGTCGGTGATGAACATCGTCTGGCCGCCCAGCTGCCGGAACGCGACCTCGAAGCTGATGCGGGTGCGCAGGCTGGGCTTGGCGAAGACGCAGGCGAGCACCCGGTTGGGGTGCGTGTGGGGCAGCGTGTGGGCCCGCGCCAGCGGCTTCGTCTGCTTGGCCAGGTCGAGGATGGCCCGCAGTTCGGGCAGCGTGTAGTCGTCGATGTGCAGGAAGTCCCGCTTGTCAGCCACGTCCGGCTCCTTTGTCTGGTTTGCTCCCGGGGCGCCCGACCGCCGGCGCCGTCAGCAAGATAGCCGATCGCCCGGCCCCGTCCAGCCCGCAATGGCGCCCTGCCGCGGTCAGCCGCCCCGGCGCGTGCGCGCCCGCGGGTGGGCCGCCTCGAAGCTGGCCCGCAGGCGATTGCGCCCCAGGTGCGTGTAGATCTGGGTGGTCGACAGGTGCCTGTGCCCGAGCAGCTCCTGGACGACGCGGATGCCCGCCCCGCCGTCCAGCAGGTGCGTGGCGAAGCTGTGCCGCAGCGTGTGCGGCGATACGCCGGCGACCTGCGCCAGTTCCCCGGCGTAGCGCGCCACGAGCGCCTGCACGGTGCGGCGCGCGATGCGGCGCCCGGGGCGGCCCTCGAAGACGGGCCGCCCGGCCAGGCCGCGGCGCACGGCGCCGTCGCGCACGTCCTGCCATTCGCCGGGCTCGAGTGTGCCGGCCAGGTGCTCGGCCAAGGCCTCGGCGGCGCAACCGGCCAGCGGCAGCACGCGCTCGCGGTTGCCCTTGCCCACCACGCGTGCCCGCGCCTCGGGAAAGTCCAGGTCGCCCAGGTCCAGGCCCGTCACCTCGGCCAGGCGCAGCCCGAGCCCGTAGATGACCTCCAGCAGGGCGCGGTCGCGCCGGCCGCGCGGCGTGGCCGGGTCGGGCATCGCCAGCAGGCGCTCGGTCAGCTCGACGTTCAGGTCATGGGGCAGCTCGCGCCGCCGCCCGCCGCGGCCGGCGCCCAGGTTGCCGGGCACGTCCTCCACCAGCGACGTCAGCTTGAGGTAGCGGTAGAACGAGCGGATGGCCGCGAGGTG
>CAINDZ010000375.1 GCA_903847545.1 uncultured bacterium
GCCGAGGCCTGGAACCGCGTGCGCGGCGGTGAGCCGGCGCCCGTGCACTCGCAGCGCATCGGCGGCGTGGTCGGCGAGCACACGTGGACCATCGGGGACCAGGAAGAGACGCTCGTGGTGACGCACCGGGCGCAGTCGCGGGCGGCGTTCCTGCGGGGGATCCTGCCGGCGGCGCGGTTCGTCGCGACGCGCGACAACGGCCTGTACGGGCTGTCGGACGTCCTGCAGGACCTCGGCCGGAACGCATGAGGATGGCGGGGCGCCGTTCGCCGGCGGGTACAGCAAGAGGGCCCCTCGTCAGGAGGGACCCTCAGGCGGAATCGAAGGCGCGCCGCTTACTTGGCGGCGGCGGCGGCGAGGCGGCTCTTCAGCCGGGCCGCCCGCTTCTTGGGCATGAGGCCCTTGCGCGCCTGGACGTCCACGAGGCTGTACATCTCGGACAGCGTCGCGGTCTTCTCCGTCGTCTCGGCGGCGCGGAACGCCTTGATCTTGGTCCGCATCAGCGAACGGTTCTGCCGGTTGCGCTCGTTGCGCTTCTGGCTCGTGATCAGGCGCTTCTTGCAACTCTTGTGATGGGGCACGTTTACGACCTCCGTCAGGGTTTCCACAGACGGGAAAAGATACCCCGGGGCAGCGGCGATGTCAAGTGACACCAACGATTTCGAGGAACCGGCCCCGCCGGCCTCCCCGACGCCCCCCGACGGGGAGCCGGGGGAGGGCACCGGCACGCCCGAGGCCGTCCTGCAGAAGCTGGCCGCCCTGCCCGCCGCCCCCGGCGTGTACCTGCACAAGAACCGCCAGGGACGGGTCATCTACGTCGGCAAGGCCGCCCGCCTGAACCAGCGGGTCCGGTCGTACTTCCAGGCCGGGGCCGACCACGACCCGAAGACCGAGACCCTCGTCCGCCAGATCGGCGACCTCGACTTCATCGTCACCGAGACGGCCGCCGACGCGCTCATTCTCGAGAACCAGCTGATCAAGGAGTACCGCCCGAAGTACAACGTCCGCCTGAAGGACGACAAGGCCTACCCGTACCTGCGCATCACCCTGAACGAGCCGTTCCCGCGCGTCGAGGTCGTGCGCCGGCTCGAGCGCGACGGCGCCCGCTACTTCGGGCCCTTCACCGACGTGCACGCGATGCGGGAGACGCTGAAGTTCGCGGCCGGCGCCTTCCAGGTGCGCACGTGCCACCTCGCGTTGCCCGAACAGACGGTGGAGCGGGCCTGCCTGGACTGGCAGATCGGCCGCTGCAGCGCGCCCTGCGTGGGCTACGACGACCAGGCGGGCTACCGGGAGAAGGTGGACCGGCTCGTGCGCTTCCTGAACGGGCACGAGGACGAGGTGCTCGCGGAGCTGCGCGCGCACATGGCCCGCCTGGCGGCCGAGCGGCGGTACGAGGAGGCCGGCCGCCAGCGAGACCTCATCGCGCGGCTGGACCGCACGATCAGCCACAGCCGGCCCGTCTCGGGCGTGAGCGGCGACTGCGACCTGGTCGGGCTGGCGCGCGACGGCGAGGACGCCTCGGGCGTGGTGATGCGCGTGCGCGGCGGGCGCATCCTGACCACGCACCACTTCGCGCTGACCGACCGGCTGGACCGGGGGCTCGGCGACATCATGGCCCAGCTGCTGCGCGAGTACTACCCGCGCGCCGGCGACATCCCGGCCGAGATCCTGCTCTCGCACGCGGTGGACGACGCCGACGACTGGAACCTGTGGCTGCGGCAGCTGCGCGGCGGGGCCTGCGCGCTGAAGGTGCCCGCGCGGGGCGCACGCCTGCAGGCGGTCGAGCTGGCCCACACGAACGCGACGTTCAAGCTGCGCCAGGCCGCCGTGAACCGGCAGGTCCGGCCGTCGCGCAAGGTGACCCCGGCCGACGTCGAGCTGCAGGAGGCGCTGGACCTGCACACGGTGCCGGACACGATCGAGTGCTTCGACATCTCGAACTTCCAGGGTCGCGAGACGGTGGCCTCGCTCGTCTACTTCAAGGGCGGCGCGCCGCTCAAGAGCCGTTACCGCCGCTTCCGCATCCGCACCGTCGAGGGCTGCGACGATTTCGCCAGCATGCGCGAGGTCCTCGAGCGCCACTACGGCAGGCTGGCCGAGACCGGCGGCGAACCGGCCGACCTGGTCGTGGTCGACGGCGGCGCCGGCCAGCTGGGCGTGGCGCGCGAGGTGCTGGCGCGGCACGGCTTCCACGGCGCGCAGCTGATCGGCCTGGCCAAGCGCGAGGAGACGATCCACCGCGAGAACGGGACGATCTCGCTCTCGCGTCGCGGCGAGGCCCAGAAGCTGCTGCAGCGCGTGCGCGACGAAGCCCCC
>CAINDZ010000376.1 GCA_903847545.1 uncultured bacterium
ATGGTCTTGACCAGCTTGGGCTCCTGGCCATCGCGCACCACGTACTGGCTCGCGGGGGTCAGGAAATCGTTGTAGGCGAAGAAGAAGGTGTCGTCCTTGTCGCTCGTCGCATTGGGGCCGCCCGAGCCGAGGCCAGGCAGCTTGATCTCCTCGCGCGACCATTTGCCGTCGGCCAGCTTCAGCCGGTACAGGCGGCTGGTGACGTTGTCGAGCGTCGACAGCAGCAGCGTGTTGCGCGTGGTGGCGGTGCCGGCCAGCGAGACGCGCTCGCCGGGCGTGAACAGCTCGGCGAAGTCGCGGCTGCCGCCCAGGAAGGCGTCCAGGCCGATGGCCAGCATCGCGCCCGCCGGGTAGGTGTGGCCGCCCACGTTCCAGTCCGTGCGCAGCGTGACGAACATCTGCTCCTTGAAGATGCCGCCGAACTCGGCATCGTCGGGGATGTCGACCTTCACCAGGCGGCCACCCAGGCGCAGCCAGGACTGCCCGCGGTAGAACTCGGGCGTGCGCGAGACCACGTCGTACGTGCCCTCGGGATTGATGATCGTGAACGCGCTGGCCGAGACGTCGGCCTGCTGTCCCTCGAACACGGTCTCGGCCGCCGACACCGGCGTGCCGCGATGCCACAGCTTGACCAGGCGCGGGTAGCCCGAGTCGGTCAGCGAGCCGGGGCCGAAGTCGGTGCCCAGCCACACGGTGTCGAGGTCCTTCCACGACACGTTCGACTTGGCCTCGGGCAGCGTGAAGCCGCCCGCGACGAACGCCTTGTCGACGGCGTCGAACTCGCGGATGACGACGGCGTCGCCGCCGCCGCGCGACAGGGAGACCAGGCAGCGGCGCGCCTCGGGCTGCAGGAAGTCGGCGCCCTTCCAGACCCAGTTCTCCTTGTCGGCCTTCGCCAGCGCGTCGACGTCGATGACCGTCTCCCACTGCGGGTCGTCCGACAGGTACTTGTCGAGCGTCGTGCGGCGCCAGATGCCGCGCACGTGCTCGGCGTCCTGCCAGAAGTTGTACAGCCAGTCGCCCGCGAAGCTGACGGCGGGGATGCGCGCGCGGTCGTTGTAGATCTCGAGCAGGCGCGCGTGGATGGGCTTGAACTCGGCGACCTTCTCGAGCTCGCCGGTGTCCTTGGCCGAGCGGGCCTTGGCCCACTCGAGGGCCTTCTTCCCCTCGACTTCTTCCAGCCAGAGGTTCGGGTCGGTGGGGTCGGTCGCGGGGGCCTTGGCGGCGGCCGCAGCGGCGCGGGCGACCGGCGCCAGCAGCGCCAGCACCGCAAGGACGGACAGCAGGAGGAAACGTGCGCGCATGGGCAGGCTCCATCGGAAGTTGGTGAGGGGGTCGGGGTTGTACGCGGGGCATCGTAGCAGAAACGGGGCGGCGGGGCCAGCGGGCAAGGGCGATCGGGATGCCGGCCGCGATACTGCACCGAATTCATCCCCATCGTCGGCCTTATCCGCGCAGAATTATCACGAATGAATCAAGGCTGCAGGAAAATTGACGCCGTGCCGATAAACACGGATGATCAACTCGCCCCCTGTCGTACCTGCCGGCCGCGAAGGCCGACCGCGGCAGGCTGGCACCCACCCTCGCGAACGGGGTACGCCGGTGCTGCAACGGGTGATGCGCCAATACGCGGACGCCGTGCTCGACACGGACCGCGACCGCGCGCTGCGGATCGTCACCGAGGCCGTCGAGGCGCA
>CAINDZ010000377.1 GCA_903847545.1 uncultured bacterium
ACCTGAGGGGAATGTGCGGGAACGACTTGGCAACTATTTGGCGGCGATTTCAGGCCAGGTACAGGTCCACCAGCACGACCGCCAGCAGGACCATCCCGACCCAGGAATTGATCTCGAAGAAGGCCCGGTTCAGCCGGCGCAAGTCGCCCCCGCGCACCAGGGCCTGCTCCCAGGCCAGCAGGCCGGCCATGATGCCGACCCCCGCGAGCGAGACCGGGCCCAGCGTCCCGGCCCGCCGGAAGGCCACCGCCATGCAGGCGATGGCCAGCACATGGAAGACCCGCGAGAGCACCAGGGCCCGCCCCGTCCCCAGCCGCGAGGCCAGCGAATGCAGGCCCACCTTCCGGTCGTAGTCGACGTCCTGGCAGGCATAGATGGTGTCGAACCCGGCCACCCAGAACATGACCGCCGCCGACAGCCAGAGCGGGAACGGCGCGAACGATCCGGTCACCGCCAGCCAGGCCCCGACCGGCGCGATGCCGAGCCCCAGCCCCAGCACCAGGTGCGACATCGCCGTGAACCGCTTGGTGTACGAGTACCCCAGGGTGACCAGCAGGGCCGCGGGACTCAGCGCCAGGCAAAGCGGGTTCAGCTGCCAGGCCGCCACCACCAGCAGCGCCGCCGCCGCAAGGGTGAACACGGTGGCCCCCGCCACCGAGACGGCCCCCGCCGGCAGGTGCCGGTCGGCCGTGCGCGGGTTGGCCGCGTCGTAGCGTCGATCGACCAGCCGGTTGAACGCCATCGCCGCGCTGCGCGCCCCGACCATCGCCGCCAGCACCCACAGCAGCGTGCGCCCCGCCGGCCGCCCTCCCGACGCCACCAGCAGCGACATCAGCGCGAACGGCAGCGCGAACACGGTGTGCTCGAACTTGATGAACGAAAGGTACCGCCGCACGACGCTCATGCCCGACTCCTGCCCCATTTCTTCTCGTAGCCCACCCTGCCGCAAACTACCATCCCCACTTGCGCCGGCGCAAGCCGCCCCCCGCTCCGGGGCGCCCGTGCGTCTTGATGTCCCGCTCGCCGTGCCGGCCCGTAAGGGTGTTGGTGGGGTCATGGCGTGGGCTATCCGCAGCCCCTAAGGGGCGAGGACTGCCCACGCCATGACCCCACCAACACCCTCACGCCCCGACCAGCCGCGAGCGGAACATGAAGAACACCGCCCCCATCATGCAAAGGCCCGCCCACAGGTAGTCCAGCTTCAGCGGCTCCTTGAGGTACCACAGCGAGAACGGCACGAACACCGCCAGCGTCACCACTTCCTGGATGATCTTCAGCTGCCCCACGCTCAGCGCCGTGTGCCCGATCCGGTTGGCCGGCACCTGGAAGCAGTACTCCAGCAGCGCGATCCCCCAGCTGACGAACACCGCCAGCACCCACGGCTTGTGGTTCAGCTGCTTCAGGTGCGCGTACCACGCAAAGGTCATGAACACGTTGCTGCAAACCAGCAACCCCACCGAAATCGCCACCGGTCGCACGTCTTCGCTCCTCCCTGTCCAGGTCCTGTTCCGTCCCCCCATCCTACCACGCACCGCCCCCCCTGAACACCCACGTGGCGCTGCTTCAAGGTGGCGCGAGCGCATGACGCCGGTCATGTGACGCCCGGCATCGCCACCGGCGCCCTGACACAACGATGCGGCGGGCTATCCGCAGCGCCAAAGGCGCGAGGACTGCCCGCCGCATCATTGTGTCAGGGCGCCGGTGACGACGCCAGCCAGCGTCACTTGACCAACGTCATCTTCTTTTGCAGCTCGCG
>CAINDZ010000378.1 GCA_903847545.1 uncultured bacterium
ATGTGGCCAGGTCCGACGACGGCAAGGAAGTCACGGGCTTCCAGGCCGGGACCTCGTCGGACGAGGTGGTCGACCACCTCCACCGCCGCGGCCTGGTCGTGCTGCACGTCATGGAATCACGGGCGCGCGAGACGACCAAGCCGTCTTCGCAGTTCAAGGCGCTGCTGGAGCAGGGTTCGGTCGGCACGCGCGACCTGAGCCTGTTCAGCAACCAGTTCTCGACCATCCTCGAGGCCGGCGTGCCCCTGGTCCGCGGCCTGCGCAGCCTGGCCAACGACACCGCCAACCGCACGCTCAAGAAGGCGCTCGACGACGTCGCCACGCGCCTGGAGAGCGGCGAGACGCTCGGCGGCGCCATGGGCGCCCACCCCGAGGCCTTCAACAGCATGT
Source organism: uncultured bacterium (assembly GCA_903847545.1). Classification (GTDB taxonomy): domain Bacteria; phylum Krumholzibacteriota; class Krumholzibacteriia; order LZORAL124-64-63; family LZORAL124-64-63; genus CAINDZ01. The sequence goes on from CAINDZ010000378.1 coordinate 391, forward strand.
TCGTCAGCATGATCAAGGCCGGCGAGCGCGCCGGCACGCTCGACGTGCTGGTGGCGCAGCTGGCGGTGTACCTCGAGCGCCTGGACAACATCCAGACGAAGGTCAAGTCAGCGCTGTCCTACCCCATCTTCGTGCTCAGCTTCGTGCTGCTGGCGGGCGCCTTCCTGCTGCTGCAGGTCGTCCCCACGTTCTCCAAGATCTACGGCGACATGGGCCAGAAGCTGCCCGCGCTCACGCGCGGCATGATCGCGGCTTCGAACCTGCTGCGCGAGAACATCCTGGTCTTCCTGGTCGCCGTCGTCGCCCTGATCGTCATGGTCACGCTGGCCTTCCGCACGGATCGTGGCCGCCTGGTCCGCGACCGCTTCGTGCTGTCCGTGCCCATCTTCGGGCCCATCGTGCGCAAGGCCGTCATGAGCCGCTTCACGCGCACACTGAGCATCCTGGTCCGCAGCGGCCTGCCCATCATGGAGAGCCTCACGATGGTCGCCGGCGCGGTCGGCAACGTCGTCATCGCCCGGGCCGTCGAGGACGCCCGCGGCCACCTGGCCGCCGGTGCCGGCGTCACCGACGCCTTCCGCCGCACCGGAAAGTTCCCGGAAATGGTCCTGCAGATGATGGCCACCGGCGAGGAAGCCGGCAACATGGAAACCATGCTGCACAAGACCTCCGAGTTCTACGACCGCCAGGTCGAGGCGGCCACACAGTCCCTTGCGCAGCTGATCGAACCGGTCATGGTCGTGTTCGTCGGCGGCATCATCGGCGTGATCGTGGTTTCCATGTTCCTGCCGATCTTCAACCTGGGCGACGCAATCGTCAAGGGTGGCGCGAATCTCTGATACACCCGCAGGGGTGTTCGCCACAGGGTTCGCGCATTTGTCGGAGTGTCGAGAATGTCGGGACGAGAGGGATGAGGGAGCGTCCGGGCGCCGCCCGGCAAGTCGAGTGACCTGAAGCAAGTGGAGGAACGGAACAATGATGAGCAACCGTCGCACCGCCGGCCGCAAGGGCTTCACGATGATCGAGTTGATGGTCGTCGTCGTGGTCGTGGGCATCCTGGCCTCGATCGCCGTGCCGATGTACGGCAAGTACGTCAAGAACGCCCGCCTGACCGAGGCCACCGGCCGCATGGGCGAGATCATCACCGCCTGCAAGGCCTGGGCGCAGGAGCACCAGGACGGCTCGGGCAACCCGACGTGGCCCGATGACAACGCCGCGGTTGCCGGTTCCATCGTGGACGTCTCGGCCACCGAGAACTTCACCTACGTGATCGAGGGCAACGGCAACGCCAATGCCAACTCGCTCGTGGTGACGGCCACCGGCCGCGCCAAGATGAACGGCGTCGGCGTCGAGGTGACCGTGGCGACGATCGGCGCCAATGGTGGCGCGCCTGTCGTCACCGGCATGTAGTCGTCTCCTGATTCCCGCGGGGGCCCGCCGACAGGTGCCCCCGCGGAATCCGCGAACGGAGTGCAGGCATGACAACACGGAAGGGCACCTCCGGCGCGCGTCGCATCGACCGCTCCGGATTCACGCTGCTCGAGGTCATGATCGCGGCGATCCTGCTGCTGATCATGTTCTTCGGGCTTGCGCGCGTGCATGGCGCCGCCCGCAAGCAGATCGTCATGGAGGACCGGCGACGCGCCGCGACCAATGTCGTCGAGAGCCATCTCGAGGCCATCCGTCGCGACACGACGTACGACGACCTGGTCAGCCTGCACGCCCAGTCCACCCAGTACGTGGTGGACGGCGTCACCTACACGGCGCGCAACACCATCTCCTCGGACTACCCCGAGGCGCAGGCCACCACGATCCTCGTGACCGTCTCGTGGCCCGAGATGATCAACACGACCGCCATCACGCGCTCGGTGACCTGCACCACCATCCTGGCCAGGGGGCTGGCATGGAACTGACGACGACCCGCCGCGGGCGGGACGGCTTCACGCTGATCGAGATGGTGGTGGCCCTGTTCGTCTCGCTGATCGTCGTGGCGGCGCTCGGCAAGATCATGCTGGTCAACTCGCGCAGCTGGAAGGCCGGGAACGACAAGGTCTACCTGCAGCAGAACATCTCCGATGCCGTCGAGCGCATGTCGCACTCGATCCGCTCGTCGCGGCGCCTGCGCGTGGTCTCGGCGACCGAGTTCCGCACCTACGACGCGGACGGGACGTTGACGCACACGTACCGCCGCTTTTCCACGGCGGCCGGCCAACGCCTGCAGGAGGATGGGCGCGACATGGCGCCGTGGGCCTGCAACAGCTTTTCCTGCAGCGCCAACGCGGACACGACCAGCCTGACGCTGGCGGTCACGCTGCAGAACACCGACGGCGAGACCGCCGCGCGAAACACCCGCATCACGTTGCGCAACCGCACGATGCCGTTCTAGGAGGGGCCATGGTCGCGAACGGACAACGGGATCCACGCACCGCCGGCCGGGACGGCTACGTCCTGCTGGCCGCGGCCGTGGCGGTCCTGCTGGTGACCATCGTCGGCTACGCCATCTTCGGGGTGGCGGCCGCCGAAACCAAGGGCGCCGTGTATCGGCAGGACTCGACCGAGGCCTTCTACCTGGCCGACGCCGCCATCGAGCGCACGCGCGCCAAGTTCCTCGAGGACGAAGCCTGGCGCGACGGCTGGAACAACGTGGCCTGCGGCCGCGGCCACTACGACCTGGCCCTGTCCGACACCACGCTGGCCAACGGCGACGAGCTCGTGAACATCGTCGCCACCGGGCGCGTCAACCAGGCCGCGCGGCGCATCCGGGCCGTGGTCAGCGTGCCCCACACGGCGTTCGACATGGCGCTGTTCATCGTCGGCGACGCCGACGTCGGCGGCAACCTCTGCCTGAACGGGCAGGCCTACATCACCGGCCACGCCGACTTCGGGCACCACGACGCCCACCTGGCCTGCGGCGGCACCTACGAGGAAGGCTACGACCTGACGCCGCCGCCGTTCAAGACCGAGCAGGCCAACTACCCGGGCACGTCCTACTACACCGTCCAGTGCAACAAGGTCGGCACGCGCTACGTGGCGGTCATCACGGACAAGGACGGCATTGACGTCAGCAGCCGGGCCGGGACCTACCCGATGAACGATGTCCTGACCTACCAGAGCTCGTCGAAGACGTTCACGTTCACCTTCAACTCGTCGGCGCTCATCACGAAGTATTTCGACGACACGACCGGCGTCTTCCGCAAGGACGCCGGCACCGGTTCCGTCGTCGTCTGGTTCGGCAAGGCCAGCCTGATCGAGTCCAGCAGCATCGCCAACATCGACATCCAGGGCAGCGGCTCCATCATCCACGCCTCGGTCCTCAATGCGCGCTTCACCGGCACCACGACGAACCAGCGGATGGACCACCACTACTGGAAAGGTGGCCGGGTCTCGCTGAAGTCGGTGCGCCTGCAGCCGTACAACGGCATCTCCATCCTGGCCTACGACCTCGGCCAGTCCGGCAGCTCGCAGGTGTACGCCGGCGACAGCACCTGGCCCGGCCTGCTGTATGTGCTGCACGACGCCGACAACGTGAACGCGAACTTCACCGTCACCGGGTCCATGGTCCTGCTGAACGACTGGGACTGCCAGGGCGGCATGACCTACACCTACAATGCCAGCTACATCCCGCGCCTGCCGACCTATTTCCTGCAGGGCTGGAACAACGGCGTGTCCGGGACGCTGGAATTCTCGAGCTGGACCGAAGTCAACCCGAACGACTGACCCGGAACGCCGGGAACGC
>CAINDZ010000379.1 GCA_903847545.1 uncultured bacterium
CCGGTCCACGGCACGAAGTGGAAGGGCCCTCCCATGCCGTACCATGCGCTGACGACGAGACGGGAACCATAGGCAGCCATGGACTGCACGGAGACGCTGCGGGCCAGGTTCACCCAGGCCGCGCCGTCCCAGCGTTCCACGTTGCCGAGGTCATTCGGCCCCGCGGTGGCGAACGCGATGCCGTCGGGCCACGCCGCGCCGTCGGTGACCGGATCGGGAAGGCCCTCACCCAGGCGAATGACCTGCGTGCCGTCCCACGCGAAGACATGGGCCACGCTGTCGCCGCGGGCCGTCGTGAAGCTGCCCCCCACGTACAACAGCCCGTCGCGCACGGCAAGCGTGCTCACCGCGCCGTTGACCTGCAGGACGTTGGTCCAGCTGTTGCCGTCCCAGCGATAGGCGCCGGCATACAGGTCGCCGTCGTAGCTGGCCAGGCTGGCGACCGCAACGCCCGGCAAGCCGCCGCCGAAGGGTTCCCATGCCGTGCCGGTCCAGCGCGCGACCCGGTTGAGCATCACCGACCCGGTGCTGTTGAAATAGCCGCCGGCCACGACCTGGCCCTCGTGTTCCGCCAGCGCCAGCACCCGGTTGTCCAGCCCGGCGCCCAGCGCCGACCAGGACGTCACCACGCCAGCGGTCGTCGCCAGGCGCGCCACGTTGCTCGCGGGGACCGCGCCAACACCCGTGAGGGACCCGCCGACGATCACCTCGCCCGGGCGCGACAGGATCGCCGACACCGTGCCCTGCACGCCGGCGGGGTGGTAGCCGGACACCCAATCGCTGTCGCCAGGAAGGGAGGCGAGGACCGGGGCGGCCAGGACCGGCGCGACGAGACCAAGGCACGACAGCACGGCGGCGACCACGCCGACCAGGGGCGGACACAGGCGCGTGCGGGTGATGTGCGGCATGGCGGCGGCTCCCATGGCATGTCGGACGGCATCCGGATCCCCGTGAGTATCCCGCACCGGAGACCTCCAAGTCAACCGACCCGCCCGCGCCGGATGCCGACCGCAGGCGTGGGCAATTCGATTGACAGCCGACGCGCGCAACAGGGAGTATCCGGGGACGGCCTCGCCCGGGTCATGACATGCCGCCGGCAGCGGCCTGAATGGCGGAAGATCCATGCATAGCAAGGCTTGGCGCACGTTGCCCGCCGCATTCCTGGGAGCGGCGTTCCTTGTCGCCCTCGGCGCCGGGCCCTCCCTGGCCGCGCGCGAATTCCCCTCTCCCTGGACCGCCGCGCAGGTCGACTCGCTGCGAGCCGCCCACGCGGGCGCGCACGCCCTCGTGCTCCTGAGCCAGGCGAACATCAGCGTCGCCTTCGACAGCCGGGCGAACTGCCTGCGGGGCGAGCTGACGCGGTTCAGCGACGTGATCATCCTGGACAACGTTCAACTGGCGGAGCAGGGCACGGTCGTCGTCGTCGACAGTCCGCTGCTCGAGCTCAAGGACTTCACGGCCACCGTGATCCCGCGCGGGCGCGGCGAGCCCGAGCGTCATTCCCGCGGCAGCCTCGACTGGAGCGCGTTCGCCCCGCGCGGCGCCGGCACCTACAGCCTGGACGAGGAGATCAGCTACGCCTCGGTGCCGGGCCTGCACAGCGGGGACCGCCTGCAGACCGTGGCGACGTACCGCTTCACCGGGCACCACGGCCTGCTGCCGGAGACCATGGCGGGCGGGCTCGCGCCGACGGCCCGCTGCCGGTACGAGGTGCTGCTGCCGCGGGGCTACGACCTCGCGTGGACCGCCCAGGGGGACAGCAGCCTGCTGGGACGCCTCGGCAAGGGCGTCGACGAGGGCGATGACGGCACGCGCCACGCCTGGCAGCTGGACGACCTGCCGCCGGCGCCGCGCGACGCGGACGCGGCGGCGTCGAGGGGCCGCGTGACGGTGATCCCGCACGTGTCGCGGGCCGACGTCGCGCCGGCGACCGGGACGTTCGCCGTGGGGCCCGACTGGGCCTCGATCGCCATCGGGTATCGCGCGCGCGTCGTCGAGGCCGTGGCGCCGACGCCGGAGATCACCGACCTCGCCCGCCGCGCCACCGCCGACTGCGCCACCGACTTCGCGCGCATCGACGCGCTGTACGGCTGGGTCCAGGCCAACACCCGCTACCTCGGGCTTTACAAGGGACTCAGCGGCATCATCCCCGAGCCCGCCGACAATGTGCTGCATGACGGCTACGGCGACTGCAAGGGCCTGGGTGTCCTGCTGATCGCGCTGCTGCGGGCCGTCGACATCGAGGCCTGGCCGGTGCTGGTGCGCACGGGACATCTCGGGCCGCTGGCCGAGGACGTCCCGAATCCCATCCAGTTCAACCACTTCATCGTCTGGGCGAACGACGGCGGCGACGGGCTGTGGCTCGACGCCACGCTGGAGGGATGCCCCGCCGGCGTGATCTACCCGCAGGACGCGGCATCGCCCGTGCTGTCCACGCGCCCCGGGCACGAAGGCCTCGCCACGATCCCGCCCGCGTCGTGGTCGAGCGGCAGCCTGCAGTACGCCGTGAGCGGCGAGATCACCGCCGGCCGCAGCCTGCGCGTCGCCATCGAGCTGGCGGCCGACGGCATCGCAGGCGTGATGCTGCGCGACCTGGGGGCCCATCGCACGGACGCCGAGCTGGCCGAACTGCGCCGCCGATGGCTGTGCCCCGCGACGCTGGCGATGGGCGCGGTCGGCGGCGCGACCGATGCCGGCGCCACCAGCCACGACAAGGTGGCGTGGCGCCTCGACGCGAACACGAGCCGGCCGCTGCCCGGCAACGGCGGCGCGACCTTCCTGCCGCGCACGTTGCCGGGGCTGCCCGGGCTGACGCCCGAGCTGCGCCCGGAGGCCCTGCAGGACCGTGACGAGGAGTGGACGATCGGCCTGCCCGCATCGTGGCAGGTGCAACCGGACTCGATGCAGGTCGCGTCCGGCCCCGTGTCGTGGGAACGGCGCGTGTGGCAGGACGGACAGGCATTGAAGCTGACGCGCCGCATACGCTGGGACCGCCCGGCCCTGCTCGGGATGTCGCCGGCCGCACGCCGCGCGCTGTGGGACGGCGCCCTGATGAGGATTCGCGAGGACGAGCGGGGATTCATCACCATCAACGGCTCGAAATACTGACCCGGGACACCGGCGGGGCCGGCCCGGGACCATCCGGGAGGATGCGCATGTCGACATCCATGGGACGGCGCCGCGGCGTGCGTGGCGCCACGAGGTGCCTGGGTCTTCTCGTGGCGGTCATCGCGCTGGCGGCCGCGCCGGCGCCGGCCGCGGACAACGGGGGCCGCACGATCGCGCGCCGCACCGATGCGCAGCTTCTGGAGCTGACCGGGACCCTCGAGGACAGGCTGGCGGAGTACCCGCACCTTCGGCTCGAGCCGGCGATCATGCTCTACCGGTCGACGGTGGTCGAGGCGGGATCCGCGACGCACCTGATCCTGCGCAGCGACCTGATCCTCGTGCGCGACCCCAAGGCCCCGGCGGCGACCGTGCGCGAGTTCACGGTGAACGCGAGCAGCGACCTCAAGTACATCGCGGCCTGGATCCGGCGCGGCGGGAAGATCATCCGTCTGGACAAGGGCGCCTGGAACATCGTGCCCGGCAACGAGAAGAAGGACACGTCCATCATCTTCGCCTTCCCTGACGTGCAGCCCGGCGACATCCTGGGCTGGTCCACCGAGCACGAGAACGACTGGACCTACGGCGGCGGCTTCCTGAGGATGGCCGACAAGCTGCCGGTGATGACCTGCACGGCGCGCATCAGGACGGACGGCGCGATTTCCTACAAGATCTACGGCGAGCACCTGCGCCACGACAAGTGGAGCACCAAGGTCGCCGAGACGTCGCACCAGGTGCCGTCCGACGTCAGCCTGACGGCCGTCGACCTGCCGCGCCAGCCGCAGGGCCGGTACGCGCCGGAGTTCATCGAGTTCGAGGCCTATGTCTTCGCGATGTTCCGCGGCGTCTGGAGCGACGACTCGAACACATGGTTCTTCTCGCCGTCATGGAACCAGGTGGCCATCGACGCCTCGACGTTCCTGGCCGGGATCGACGACAAGTGCGGGAGTCTCGATTCGAATGCCCGCGCCATCACGGCCAACCTGGCCACCGACAGGGACCGTGCCGTCGCGCTCAACAACTACATCCGCGACGACATCGTCCTGATGGACCCGTTCATGGTCCGCTCCCGGGGGCGCGACCTGGTCTCGATCTACGAGTCGCGCCAGGCCACGTCGACCGAGAAGGGCATCCTGATGTACGCGATGTGCCGGGCGCTCGGCCTGGATGTCGACCTGGTCGGCGGCCGCAGCGTGCTCCTGAGCCCGCTCGACATGGAAAACCCGGACATGGGCCAGTTGGGCGACCTTGTCGTGCGCCTCAACGGCGAATCGCCGGCGTGGTTCTCGCCGCAGCACCGGCATTGCGAGCCGGGGACGCTGCCCACCGACCTGCGCGCGACCAAGGCCCTGGAATTCACGCGCGGACTCAAGGGCCGTGACCGCGAGCTGATGAAGGAGGCCTGGTCGAACGTCCCCAACCCGCAGTACGCCTGGTGGAACGAATACTGCCGGCTGTTGCGCGCGCTCGACCTGTGCCGCTGGGTGACGCTGCCCGGCAATCCCGACGCCGTGATGGCCGCAGCCGAGGAGGACGTGAGATACGGCGCTGACGACGGCCGCATGCAGGTCACGCTGCGCCAGGCGGGCTTCTCGGACCTGCAGTTCGACCTGCACGGCCACGGCACGCCGGCCGAGCTGCTGGGCGACTACCTGAAGGGGCGGTTCGCGGACGCCACGGTCGACTCGGCCGTGTTCACGGCCGCGCCCGTGCGCGGCGCCGAGGCGACGCTTTCGGGCTGGTCGACCTCGATGCCGGTCCCGGGCGCGATGGGCGACAGCTGGCTGGTGCCCGGCGAGCTGGTCTTCGGCCAGGCGTTCCTGCACGACTGGGACCAGGCCGCGGGCGACCCGTTCATCGGGCGCATCGTCGAGGACTTCCGGCACACGTGCCACATCCCGCTGCCGGCGGGCTGGACGGACTGCAGCGCACCGCAGCCCGTAGCCGTCAAGCACCCCCAGTTCACCTACACGTGTCGCTTCGGCGTGGCGGATGGGCAACTGGAGGTGCGGCGCGAGATCCGCATCCATCGCGGGATGACCATGTTCGACGCCGTGCCGGCGATGGTGGCCGCGGTCGCCAGGGTCCAGGCCTTCGAGCGGCAACCCGTGATGCTCGAGCGGCGAACGGCCGCCGCGGCGGATGGGACGTCGGTCCAGGGCCGGTGACGGGGACGTCGGGCAAGAGGCGCGTTCACCTCACCAACTGCATCTTCACGCGCCCCACCCCGTCGTCCGTGACCAGCCGGCCCAGGTACGCCCCGCTGGCCACCTGCCCCCCGCGCTCGTCGGTCCCGTCCCAGGCCAGCGCGTGCTGTCCGGCGGGCAGCGTCCCGGTCACCAGCACCTTCACGCGCCGTCCCGAGACATCGAAGATCTCCAGTGTCGCCTGACCGGCGCGCGCCATCGTGAAGCTGAGCGTGGTGCGCGGATTGAACGGGTTGGGCGCGGCGACCAGGCGCGGCGCGGGCGCGGGCGGCGTATTGCCCGGCACGCCCGAGGTGAACGACGAGTGCGCCCACAGGGCGATGTTGTCGAAGTACGTGGTGCCCGTGTCGGCGGCCGCGTTCGCGCCGCTGAACAGCAGGCGCACCCGGAAGCCGGGGTTGTTGGTGGCGTCGGGGATGTCCGACAGGTCCCAGTTCAGGACG
>CAINDZ010000380.1 GCA_903847545.1 uncultured bacterium
GGCGGCATCATCGAGGGGCAGGGGCCGCGCTACTGCCCGTCCATCGAGGACAAGGTGGTGCGCTTCGCCGACAAGGAGCGGCACCTGCTCTTTCTCGAGCCCGAGGGGCGCGACGATCCGGAGGTGTACGTCAACGGCCTGTCGACGAGCCTGCCCGACGACGTGCAGGAGGCGATCGTCCACGCCCTGCCCGGCCTGGGCCGGGCGCGACTGGCCCGTTACGGCTATGCCGTGGAGTACGACAGCGTCCCGTCGTGGCAAGTGAAGGCCTCGCTTGAGGCGCAACCCGTTGCGGGACTTTATCTTGCGGGACAGGTGCTGGGCACGTCGGGCTACGAGGAGGCCGCCGCGCAGGGGCTGGTGGCCGGCGTGAACGCCGTGCGCGCCCTGGCCGGCGCGGGGCCGCTGGCCCTGTCGCGCGCCACGTCGTACCTGGGTGTGCTGGTCGACGACCTGGTGACCAAGGACATCACCGAGCCGTACCGCATGTTCACCTCGCGGGCTGAACACCGGCTGCACCTGCGCTGCGACAACGCCGAGGAGCGGCTCGGTCCGCTGGCGCTCGAGCTGGGCCTGCTCGATGGGCCGGGCCGCGCGGTGCTGCAGGCGCGCGCGGCCTACGCCGACAAGCTGGGGCGCCTGCTGGCCGGCGCGACCGTGCGGCCGGCCGGGGGCGGCGCCGCGGTGCCGGCCACTGCCTACCTGCTCTTTCCGGGTGTGGGTCTGGCCGATGCGCTGGCGGCGGCTGCTGACGATGCCGCTGTGGCCGACCGGCTGGCGGCACTGCGGGCCGAGTTGGCGGCCGCGGCGCCCGCGCCGCACGTGCGCGAGGGGGCCGAGGCCCAGGTCGAGAACGGGCTGAAGTACGGCGGCTACATCGCGAAACAGGCCCGCCTTTTGGCGCAGCGCGACGTGTTGGACACGCGCGAACTGCCCGCCGACCTCGACTACAAGTCCATGTCCGCCTTGAGTTTCGAGGCGCGCGAAAAGCTCGCGCGCATCCGCCCCGCCACGCTGGGGCAGGCCGGGCGCATCGACGGCGTGCGCGCCGGCGACCTGGCGGTGCTGACGGTGTTCCTGCGGCGGCATCGCGGCCCCGCCGGTCCGGGAGGGAACGATGACGGGGATGTTTGACGTCGGCCGGCACCTGCCGGGGCCGAGCGCCGCCGCGCTCGTGGCCTACCGCGACGAGCTGCTGCGCTGGAACCGGCAGATCAGCCTGGTCTCGCGACGCCAGCCGGAGGCGGTCGCCGACGGGCTGATCCGCCAGTGTGTCGGCGCCTTCGACCGGTGGTGGGTGGCATCGGGGTCGGCGCTGGTCGGCCCCGGCGCCCGGTTGCGGGTCTTCGACTTGGGTTCGGGCGGCGGGCTGCCGGCGTTCGTGTGGCTGGTCCTGCTGCGGGAAAAGGGCGTGGCCGTGACAGCCACGCTGGTCGAGCCCCGCGAGAAGCGCGCGTGGTTCCTGGAGCGCCTCGGGCGCCTGCCGGGCGCGCCGGCGTACGACGTCGTGCCCGCCCGCTGGAGCGAGGCGGCGGTGGCGGCGGTGGCCGGCGAATCGGCAA
>CAINDZ010000381.1 GCA_903847545.1 uncultured bacterium
GGCCTGCTGTTCGACGACGACACCTTCATCGAGTTCGGCCTGTGGGTGAAGCACCGCTGCGCCGACCTGGCGGGACGCGAGTTCCCCGCCGACGGCGTGGTCACCGGCAAGGGCGAGGTGATGGGGCGCGCCGTGTTCGCGTTCTCGCAGGACTTCACCGTGGGCGGCGGCGCGGTCGGCGAACGGCATGCGGCGAAGATCGTCGAGATGCTCGCGACGGCGCTGAAGTGCGGCGTGCCCGTGGTCGGGTTCAACGACGGCGGCGGCGCGCGCATCCAGGAGGGCGTCAACGCGCTCTCCGGCTACGGAAAGATCTTCTACCACAACACGCTGCTGTCGGGCGTCGTGCCGCAGATCTCGGTCGTGGCCGGGCCGTGCGCCGGCGGTGCGGCATACTCGCCCGCGCTCACCGATTTCGTGATCATGGTCGACCGCACCGCGCACATGTTCATCGCGGGACCCGAGGTCATCCGCGCGGCGACCGGCGAGGTCATCAGCGACGAGGACCTCGGCGGCGCGCGGGCCCACGCCGCCGTGGCGGGCAACGTGCAGTTCATGGCCGCCGACGAGGCCGAGGCGGTCGCCATCGTCCAGGCCCTGCTCGGCTACCTGCCGCAGAACAACATGGAGACGCCGCCGACGCGCCCGTTCGACGGCACCGTCATCGACGATGAGGCGCTCGACGCCGTCATCCCCGAGGACCCGCGCGCCGCGTACGACGTGAAGGAAGTCATCACGCGCCTGGTCGACGACGGCGTCTTCCTGGAATACATGCGCGAGTTCGCCCCCAACCTGGTCTGCGGTTTCGCCCACCTGGGCGGCATGGCGGTGGGCGTCGTCGCCAACCAGCCGCAGGTCATGGCCGGCGTGCTGGACATCAACGCCGCCGACAAGGGGGCGCGCTTCATCCGCTCGTGCAACGTGTACAACATCCCGCTGATCACGCTGGTGGACGTGCCGGGCTTCCTGCCGGGCGTCGCACAGGAGCACGGGGGCATCATCCGCCACGGCGCGAAGATGCTGTTCGCGTACTCGGCGGCGACGGTGCCGAAGCTGACGGTCATCCTGCGCAAGGCCTACGGCGGGGCGTTCCTGGCGATGTGCTCGAAGGACGTCGGGGCCGAGTCGGTGCTGGCGTGGCCGACGGCCGAGATCGCCGTGATGGGGCCCGAGGGCGCCGCGCGCGTGCTGTACCGCAAGGAGATCAAGGACGCGGCCGACCCGGCGGCGGTTTATCGCGAGAAGGTGGCCGAGTACCGGGAACAGTATGCGAACCCGTTCCGAGCCGCCGAGGAACTGCACATCGACGACGTCATCCGCCCGGCCTGGACGCGGCGCCTGCTGATCGAGCGGCTGGGCCTGCTGCGCACCAAGCGCGACCTGAGGCCCCAGAAGAAGCACGGGAACATGCCGCTATGATGACCCACATGTCACCCTGGCTGGTCGCACTGGTGGCCTTCACGCTCGTGTTCGTGGCCCTTGGGCTGCTGGCCGCACTGCTCTTCACGCTGCGGGCGCTGTCGGTGCGGTCGCAACGGCGCGCGGAGCCGGCCCCGATCGACACGCCCGACGAAGAACTCACCGCGGTCCTCGCCGCCGCCGCCTACGCGGCGCTCGGCGCGCCGGTCCGCATCCACCGCGTCCACGTCCACGGCGAACCGGCCGGCCAGGCCTGGGAACGCGCGGGGCGGATGGACATCATGGTCTCCCACCGGGTTGGTCACAAATGAAGAAGCTGCGGCTCACGATGAACGGCAAGACATACGACGTGACCGTCGAGGTCCTCGAGGACGACGAGCAGTACGTGACGGGCGGCAACCTGCCGGCCATGCGCGCGGTGGCGCCGCCCGCGGCGGCCAGGGCGCGGACGCCGGCCGTGGCGCCGGCCGCGACACCGGCCGCGGCGGGCAACGGCATGCCGGTCGGGGTGGAC
>CAINDZ010000382.1 GCA_903847545.1 uncultured bacterium
CCACCGATGCGCGCGTGAAGGCGTCGCTGGACGAGGGCACCGCCCTGTGGGCCGAGGTGAAGGCGGGCCTGAACCCGACGCTGGCGGCGAACGCCGAGCCGGACATCGCCCGGCTGGCGGCCCGCAACATCGACCTGATGAAGTCCATGGACGCGATCACGACGGCGTTCCAGGCGGCCAGCGACAGCCGGCGCGCGGCGCTGACGCGCTTCCAGGTGGGCACCGTCGTCGTGGCCGTGCTGGTCGCGGCGCTGATGGTGTGGCTCATCCACCGGCAACTGGTGGTGCCGCTGGTGCAGACGGCCGGCTACTCGCGCCGCGTCGCCGGCGGCGACCTGGCCGAGCGCATGACGTGCACGGGCAGCCGCGAGCTGCGCGAGCTGGTCGACGGCATGAACGGCATGTCGGCGAGCCTGTCCGAGACGGTGCGCGAGATCACGCGCGGGGCCGAAGGCCTCAGCACGTCGGCCGGCGCGCTGCTGGACCGCTCGCGCCAGGTGTCGGACGTGGCCGGCAGCGTGGTCGAGGAGCTGCACACCGTCGGGTCGGCGGTCGAGCAGGTCTCGGCCAGTATGGCGAACGTGGCCGGCAGCACCGACAGCATCGACGGCGCCATCTCGACCATCGCCGCGGCGATCGAGGAGATGTCCGCCTCGATGGCCGACGTCTCGGGCAGCACGGGCGCCGCGGCCTCGATCACCAACCGCGCGGGCTTCATCGTCAACGAGACGCAAGGCAAGGTCGACGACCTGAACCGCGCCTCGGAGGAGATCAGCCACGTCGTGGAGCTTATCGCCGCGGTGGCCAACCAGACGAACCTGCTGGCGCTGAACGCCACCATCGAGGCCGCCAGCGCGGGCGAGGCGGGCCGCGGTTTCGCCGTCGTGGCCAGCGAGGTCAAGGACCTGGCGCGCCAGACGAATCGCGCCACCGAGGACATCCGCGCGCGCGTCGAGGGCATCCAGGAGACGACGCGCCAGGTGACGACCTCGATCGAGGAGATCGCCGCGATCATCGAGCAGATGGCCGGCATCTCGCAGGACATCGCCGGCGCGATGAACGAGCAGTCGGCCGCCGCGCGCGAGGTCTCCGGCAGCATCCAGCGCACCAGTCACGGCGCGGCCCAGATGAGCCGCAGCGTGTCGGAGGTGTCGTCGGCGGTGACGGAAGTGTCGCGCAGCCTGCACGGCGCGGTCGACGGGTTGCGGAGCATCAGCGGGAACATGCGTGAGCTGTCGGGCGACGACAGCGGCGGCGGCAGCGCCTCGGCCCGCGCGCTGGCCGACCTGGCCGTGCAGTTGCGCGAGACGGTGTCCAGCTTCCGGACGTGAGGCCCCGCCGTGCGCGATGATCCTGGCGGCCTGCTTGTCAGCGGGCCGCCAGTTCCTTTTCGATGACGGCGATCATCGCCGCGAACTCTTCCTCGGTGAAGCCTTCGGACTGGTAGACGATGCGGCCGTCGCGCCCGATCACGTAGTTGCGGGGGATGTACGCCGCCGCATACAGCCCGTAGGCCGCCTTGCCGGCGTCCAGCCCGATGGTCCACTGCAGCCCGCGTTCCTTCACGAACGGCCCCACCTTGGCGGCATCCTCGCCTCGCGACACCGACACCATTGCGAACGCGGGGTTGGTCCCGAACTTCTCCCACACCCGGCCCTTCAGCGCCGGCATCTCGGCCTTGCACGGCCCGCACCAGGTGGCAAACCAGTTCACGAGCACGACCTGCCCCTTGTGGTCGGCCAGCACGAAGTCCGTGCCGCCGAGCGTGGGCACGGTGAACAGCGGCGCGGGCTGGCCCGTCTTCGTGAGCGTCGATTCCTCGACGGTCGGCTCGGCGGGCTTGGCGGGTGCGGCCGCGGGCTCGTCGGCGGCGACGGCGACCGTCGCCGCCAGGATGGTCGCCGCGGCGGTCGCGCGGAGGAGGAAATTGCGCAGTTTCGGCATGCCGGTCGTCCCTTGCTGAAGCGGGTCGCGTCTGGCGCATGGTTGACCCCTCAACCATCTCCCACCGGAACAATATAGTCGAGTCCCGCCGCCGCGTGGATCCCCAAATCGCACCATACGTCGCATATGTCGTCGATGATGCCATCGCCGCACAGCTGACGCGCCCCGACAGGGGAACCCAGCCCGCCTCCACGTCGTTGAACATAGATTGTCGCCAGCGACGCATCCCCTCGCCAGAGGAGCCGCCATGACCAGCGATCCGACCCGCCGCGCCACCTTCGTGCTGAGCGAGGCCGAGAAGAAGCTGCTCATCCACATCGCCGATCGCCTGCCGCGGTGGGTGCTGCCGGACCACCTGACGTTGATCGGGATGTTCGGCTCGGCCGTCGTGACGGCCGCGTACCTGCTGAGCAACCAGGCGGTGTGGTGGCTGTGGATCGCGAACCTGGGCTTCGCCATCAACTGGTTCGGCGACAGCCTCGACGGCACCACGGCCCGCGTTCGCCGCATCCAGCGCCCGCGCTACGGCTTCTACCTGGACCACCTGACGGATGCGTTCTCGACCATCGCCATCGGCCTGGGCCTGGGCTTGTCGCCGTACATGCTGCTGTCGGTGGGGCTGGCGATCGTGGCGGGTTATCTCGTGCTGTCGATCAACGTCTATCTCGAGAGCTAGGTGCTGGGCGACTTC
>CAINDZ010000383.1 GCA_903847545.1 uncultured bacterium
AGCCGGCGCGGCCGGCCGCAGCGGGCCCCGCGCCGTCGGCGCGCGAGGCGGCGCGGCAGGTCGACGACTTCTTCTACCGCAAGGACGGCTACCGCCGCATCGACTGCCCGTGCGGGACCACCCTGCGCATCCCGCCCGACTTCGCCACGCCCGCGGCCAAGTGCCCGCGCTGCGGCACGCTGCACGACCTGCGCTGAGCGGCGGCCCGCCGCCGCCGCGGGCCCCGCGAGACACCGGTCATTGCCCGGGCCAGGCGTCGCCCGCCTAGACGTCCCGCCGCACCTGCACCTCGTCGTCGAACCCGTCCGTCAGGAAGCGCTTCATCATGCGCGGTCCCAGCTCGGTGCCGATGCTCTCGGGGTGGAACTGCACGCCGTAGATGGGCCACTTCCGGTGCCGCACGCCCATGACCAGGCGCTCGTCCGTCCAGGCCGTGATGCGCAGGCACTCGGGCAGCGACTCGCGCTCGGCCACCAGCGAGTGGTAGCGCATCACCTCGAGCGGCTCGGGCAGGTTGTTGAACAGCCCGGCGTCGTCGTGCAGCACCAGGGTGGTCTTGCCGTGGCAGGGCTCGGGCGCCTGCACGATGCGGCCGCCGAAGGCGTCGACGATGCCGATGTGGCCCAGGCACACGCCGAGCAGGGGGATGGTCGGGCCCAGCTCGGTGATGGCCGGCAGCCCGACGCCGAGGTAGCCGGGGCGCCCGGGGCCGGCGGGACCGGGCGAGATGATGATCCGCCAGGGCTCGAGCGCGCGCAGCTCTTCGAGCGTGAGCGCGTCGTTGCGGAAGACGAGCGGCTCGCGCCCGTCGTCCAGCCCGGCCACGAGCTGGAACAGGTTGTAGGTGAACGAGTCGTAGTTGTCGAGGATGACGACCGGGCCGCGGGCGCTCATGCGTGGTCCTTTCCGTGGTCGTGGCGCGCGCCGGCCAGCCGCAGCGCGGCCAGGAGGGCGCGGGCCTTGTCGAGGCTCTCGCGGTACTCGGCCGCGGGATCCGAGTCGGCGGTGACGGCCCCGCCCGTGCCGAACGAGGCCCGCCCGCCGGCGCAGACGAAGGTGCGGATGACGATGCTCAGGTCCATGGCGCCGTCCCAGCCCAGCCAGCCAAGCGCCCCGGCATAGGCGCCGCGCGGCGCGGGCTCGAGCGCGTCGATGATCGTCATCGCCTCGAGCTTCGGGGCGCCGGTCATCGAGCCGCCGGGGAAGCAGGCCCTCACCGCGTCCAGCGCGTCGCAGCCGGGCTTCAGCTCGGCGCGGATCGTCGAGACCATCTGGTGCACCGTCGCGTACGTCTCGACGACGCACAGCTCGGGCACGGTCACGCTGCCGACGCGCGCCACGCGGCCGAGGTCGCTGCGCACGAGGTCGACGATCATCAGGTTCTCGGCCCGGTCCTTCTCGGAGTCCGCCAGCTCGCGGCGCAGGCGCGCGTCCGCGTCCGGCGTGGCGCCGCGCGGGCGCGTGCCCTTGATGGGGCGGCTCTCGAGCCTGCCGTCGGCCGTCGCGCCGAGGAACCGCTCGGGCGAGGCGCCGGCGATCGCCACGTCGCCCGCGCGCAGGTACGCGGCGAAGGGCGCGGGGTTGACGGCGCGCAGCGCGGCGTAGAGCTCCCACGTCGTCGACGGCAGCGGCGCCGACAGCTGGCGCGTCAGGCAGATCTCGAAGGCGTCGCCGGCGAGGATGTGTTCGCGACAGCGGGCGACGGCGGCCAGGTAGGCGGCCTCGTCGCAGTCGGTGGTGATGCCGGCGAGGTCCGGCGCGGCGGAGCAGTCGGGAGGCGGAGCCTCGTCCCGGTCGGCGGCAGCCGGCGCGGCGGCCGGCCGGGCCCGCCAGGCGTGGAGCCGGGCCTTCAGGTCCCGCCCGGCCCCGGCCTCGTCGCGCCCGCGCCCGGTCACCGCCAGCCATGTCCGCCCGGTGGCGCGGTCGTGGGCCAGGACCTCGTCGACCACCATGAACAGCAGGTCCGGGATCGCGTCGGCGCCGGGAGCCGGGGCCGGCAGCCGCTCGGTCGCCCACGCCGTCCCGTAGCCGAACCAGCCGACGAGGCCGCCGGCGAAGGGCGCCGCATCGCCGGCAGGCGCGCCGCCCTGTGGTCCAGGCATGTAGGCGTCCCGCAGGGCCCGCAGGGCAACGTACGGATCGCCGGTCCCGGTCACGCGGCGGGGCGGCGCGACGGGGGAGCCGTCGGGCTCGCGGCGGACCTCCAACTCGAGGGCGAGCCCTTCGCCCGCGTTCGGGAGGCGGCGGCCGGTCAGGATCGCGGCCGGGTCGCCGCCCGCGAAGGTCCAGCGACCGAGGGCGCCGTCGCCGAGGGCGCTCTCCAGCACGAAGCCATGGTCGGATGACGACATTTCCGCCGGATCCCGCGCGGCCGGGGGGCCGTCGAGCGCCTCCGTGCGGCGCGCCGTGCATCCGGTGGTGAATTCGAAATCCATGTTCAGGTGTCCTGCCGAGGGCCTCGCCAAGCCGCCGGGATTGACAGAAGTGGAGTCGGGGGGATACCTTGGCCCGACTTTCCCCGGATCACAGGTTCGGGTTCCAATCTGAGTCGGCGGGCCAGCTTCGGCAAGCGGCCCGACCGCGCCGGTCCCCGCGTCCCCACACGCCCGGGTCGGCTGCCCCGCCCGGGCTGCCGGGATCTCGGAGTCCCACTTGAGAAGTCATCCGCTGTTCGGTCGCCTGGCGATCACCGTCGCGCTGTCCACCTGGGCGGCGAGCGCTCCCGGCGCCGTGCCGAAGGAGCCGTTCAAGGGCGACAAGTACGAGTACAACACGCGCTCGGGCCTCATCAGCCTGAGGGTGTCGAACCTCGGCTACCTGGGCAATGGCATCGTCGCGCCCGTCGCGTCCTGCGAGTACCCGCGCGGCAGCAACACCGAGCACCTGTTCATGGGCGGCCTGTGGGTGGGCGCGCTCGGCGGGCAGGACGGCGGCGTGCACGTCACGACCGGCGCCCAGGACGCCGCGACGCTGCAGGACGGCGAGGACGCGCGCGAGTTCGACAACTTCGTGGACACGGACGAGACCTGGGCGGGCGAGAACGCGCCGCGCGACTGGTCCAACAACCAGAACGACAGCCACTACCACCTGGGCGCCCTGGCGACGCAGCACATCGAGCTCTTCTCGACGGACAGCCGGGGTGGCACGGCCGCGAGCAGCCACATTCCCCTGGGCCTGAAGGTCCGGACGCGCGTCCTGGACTGGGGGGCGTCCTACGCCGACGACTTCGTGATCCTGGACTACACCATCATCAACACGGGCGGCATGGAGATGCGCGACATCTACCTCGGCCTGTGGACCGACACGGTGGCGGGGAACACGCACGGCGGGAACATCCGGGACCCGGAACACACGCCGAAGTGGTCGTACTACGACGACTACAACAGCGCCTGGGGCCCGGTCGGCATGGTCGATCCCGCCTACACCGTGGCGAGCGATCCCGGCATCTGGATGAGCTGCGAGCACGACGACGACGGCGACGACGGCTACGCCACCTCCTGGATCGGCTGCCGGCTGCTGGGGACGAGCGAGCCCCCGCAACCGGCGGACGGCAAGCTGCCCGTCTCGTTCAACCTGTGGCGCCACGCCAACGTGCCGCGGCAGGACGACGCCTACGAGAACACGGACAACCCGGGCGAGATCATGCCCGGCCGGTACCAGGTCATGAGCAACGGCGAGTTCGACGTCGGGGAGCAGCAGGGGGGCAACTACGCCGCGGCGTCGAACTGGGTCAGCCTGCTCTCGACGGGCCCGTTCCCGGCCATGGCCATGGGCGACACGCTGCGGATCACGTTCGCCATCGTGGCCGCGCCCGACTCCGTGAACCTGCTGGCCAACAGCAAGGTGGCGCAGATCGCCTACAACAACGGTTTCCGCATCCCGACGGGACCGCCTTCGCCGCGGCTCGAGTTCGGGACCAACCGCGACCAGATGATCCTCAGCTGGGAGCCGGGCGTGGCCGACACGAACGGCGTGCCGCTGCCCCTGGCCAGCCAGTTGCGCATGCCGGAGCACCACTTCAGCGACATCACCGGCCGCGAGGATTTCCAGGGCTACCGCATCTACCGCTACCAGGGCGCGTCGGTCGGCGGCGACCCCTACACGACGGCCTCGCTCGTCGCCCAGTTCGACAAGGTCGACGGCATCGGCTTCGACACCGGCCTGCCGCCGCTGGGCCCGGACGGCCGCCGGCGCTTCGTGGACACGGGGCTCCTGGACGGCTCGCCCTACTGGTACTCCGTCACGTCGTACAGCGCGCCGGACATCGTCTCAGGCCTGCCGGAGTTCGAGAGCGGCTTCCACGAGAACTCGAACCTGATCTACCCGGGGCCGGCCGCCGCGGACTGGCCGGCGGACGGCATCGGCGTCTACCCGAACCCTTATCGCGCCGCGTCCATGTTCGACGCGCACGATCCCTCGGGCCTCAGCGAGGTGGGTCGCAAGATCTGGTTCACGGGGCTGCCGGCCCACAGCCGCATCCAGGTCTTCACGCTGTCCGGCGACCTCGTCAAGACGATCGAGCACGACAACGCGAACTCCGGCCAGGAGCCGTGGGACCTGATCAGCGAGCCGGTGCGGTCGATCGCGTCGGATCTCTACATCTACGCCGTCACCGACCTGGACACCGGGCAGGTGCGGCGCGGGAAGCTGGTGATCATCAAGTGATCAACACCAAGGCACCTGAGGGCGGGCGCGGGCGGCACGTGCGCCGGGCCGCCGTCGTCGCCGCGATGGCCCTGGCCGGGGCGATTGCGGCCATGGTCCCCGGCTGCGCGGCCAACAAGCCGTTCGACCCGTCGAGCGTCGTGAACCAGTTGCCCCTGGCCCGCCTGTTCGTGGGGCCGGTCGATCCCGGCGGCGAGCTGAACGCGACGAGCTACTACAACCGCACGTTCCGCTGGAGCGGCACCGACCCGGACGGCTGGGTGCGCAGGTTCTACGTGTCGATCCGCACGCAGGCCAACGTGCCCGCGCCCTGGGACACGACGACGCGGACCGACACGACGATGACCTTCTGGCCGGACAACGCCGGTCACGCCGAGGCGACGGTCCTGCTGGTCTGCGAGGACGACCGCGGGGCGCTCAGCGACACCGTGCGGCAGTACATCCCGATGCGGAACTTCCCGCCGTCCGTGAACTTCGAGAGCGACTTCAACCCGTTGCACAACCTGCAGCGCGAGTTCCGCGACATCAACGGGCAGGTCACGCTGGAGCCGTCGGCGGCGGCGGACACGGTTTACTACAACTGGGGCCCGATGAACTTCCGGCTCTTCGCCATGGACCTCGACGGCGCCGCCTCCATGGACGACCACTACCGCTACACGCTGGCCGACGGCGAGCCCGAACAGACCTGGGACATCGGCGACCCCGCCGCCGACGCGAGCCTGGGCTGGATCCGCGTCCCGTTCAACTCGAGCGAGGAGATCAAGCCGATCTCCATCTTCATCAGGAACGCCGCCCCTGGCACGCGGACCCTGCGGGTCGCGGTCAGGGACGAGGCGCTGTCCGAGACGCTGTTCCGGTACAGCTGGGAAGTGAGGGCCCCGCGCGGCCCCGTGCTCTTCATCGCCGACGGCGCGAGCCCCGCCGCCAGGGCGTACTTCGCGCAGGCGCTCGACAGCACCCTCGGCGTCGGCGGCTGGGACTTCTACGATTTCTGGTTCCAGACGCCGGACATCCCATCCGTGCTTCTGGAGACGTTCCGCAAGTTCCCGGTGATCTTCTGGGCCGACGGCGGCGCCGGCAGCGCGAGCCTGAAGATGGCCTCGGACAAGGGCGGCGTGCTGCAGGGCTACCTGTACCCGGGCCCGAACGATGGCGCCCAGGCCGGCCGGTTGCTGTTCACGTCCCGGGCCGTCGTGGGCGTGGGCCTCGGCCTGCAGGCGGTGTTCCTGGCCAGCAACGTCGGCGTCGCCAACGCCCCGCTGCCCGCGACGCCGCTGCGGTACCCGGTGGCCAAGGCCGCCCTGCACCAGAGCGGCGCGCTGCCCGACATCGTGACCGAGAAGGCCGTCACCTCCGGCGGGCAGGGACTGGCGCGGCTGGACGGCTTCGACAACGAGATCCTCTACCGGATGGAATACTGCACCTGCTACGGGGACCCGCGACGTCCCCAGGGGCCGTATGACCCGGTCGTGGGCATCAGGGTGCCGACCCGGGCCCATGACGCCCAGGCGCGCATCATCGCGCTGAGCCTGGCGCTCGAGAACTTCAACGCGACGCAGGTGACGAACATGGTCGGGGCGATCCTGTCGACGGAGATGGGAGTGGTGCTGCCGTGAAGCCACTCCTGTTCCTGGCGCTGCTGGCCAGCCTGGCCGCGGGCCCGTCCCTGGGCCAGACCGGGCAGACCGCCCAGGCCGTCGACCCGCTGGCCCCGTGCATGATCCGCGGCCGCATCTTCGACGCCGAGAGCGGCGAGACGATGCCGTACACGAACGTGTACCTGGCCGGGACCAACTACGGCACGATGGCCTTCACGGACGGCCTCTACATGATCCGCGGCCTGCCCGCGGGCACGTACACCGTCAAGGCCTCGTACATCTCGTACGCGCTGGGCTCGCAGACGGTCACGCTGCGGCCCGGCGAGACGGTCAACCTGGACTTCCGCCTCGAGGTCCAGGCGATCCTGACGGACACCTACGAGGTCGCGGCCGAGCGCCAGCTGATCGAGGTCGACAAGACCGGCAGCTCGCACTACATGACCGCGCAGCAGCTGCAGGCCGTGCCGCTGGACCAGATGGTGGACATGATCGCCCTGCAGCCGGGCGTGACGATGCAGGACAACGAGATCCACATCCGCGGCGGCCGCGCCGAGGACACGATGTTCGTGGTCGACGGCGTCTCGGTGAACGACCCCCTCGGCGGCGGCGGCTACGGCTACCAGATGGACCCGGCGATCATCAACGAGATCGAGGTGCTGACGGGCGGCTTCAACGCCGAGTACGGCCAGGCCGTCAGCGGCGTGGTCAACGTGTCGACCAAGGAGGGCAGTGACCGCGTCGAGGCCCGCGTGAGCCTGAAGCGCGACTACCTCCTGCACACGGTCCCGAAGAACGACTACATCGACTGGCGCGACTGGTCGAAGTTCGGCGAGTCGCAGAACACGGATGTCGTGAAGGCATCGGTGTCCGGTCCCGATCCCATCGCCGCCGGGCTGCGCCGCCTCGGCATCCGCCTGCCGGGCACCCAGTACATGCTGGTCAGCGGCTCGATGGAGATCTCGGACGGCTACCTGCCGATGTTCTCGCGCCAGAACCGGCTCGAGTCGCCGATCTACAAGCAGGCCTTCTGGACGCCGCGCGGGGACAACAACTGGAACGGGATGGCCAAGTGGACCTGGAATCCCAGCAATGACCGCAAGTTCAACATCAACGTCAGCCGGAACGTCAGCATCAGCCAGGGCTTCGGCCTGGCCGGCGAGGGCTACCCGACGAACTTCATCGACCGCCTGGACAAGTACCTGACGTTCACCAACGAGAACATCCTGACGCAGGCCTACTACCGGCAGGTGCTGGGGCAGAAGTCGTGGTTCGACATCACGGCCGGGCGCACGTTCACGCGGCAGCACGCCAACGTCAACGGCAACGACGACTACACGACGTACGAGCCGTACCGCACGACGACGGAGTGGAGCACCGGCAGCCCCGAGGACTGGAGCACCGGCAGCGCCGACCGCTGGCACGACCACTACGCGGAGTCGTACACGCTCAAGGGCGCCTACTCCTTCATGGGCGGCGGGATCAACGAGTTCAAGACGGGCTTCGAGTATTCCGCGACGGAGATCCAGCTGATCGACCTCGCGACGCGGCTGAAGTTCCCGCAGCCGGGCAAGCTCGGCGTCCGCGAGGACATCTACGTCGCCCACCCGCTGACGGGCGCCGCCTACTTCCAGGACAAGGTGGAGTACCACGGCCTGATCGTGAACGCCGGCCTCCGCGCCGACGTGTGGGCGCCGGGCCGCGAGGTCGAGGACGTCATGTCCCGCCCGCAGGACTACCTCTTCATCACCGACGACATGGCGGCGGAGTTCGCGCAGAACACCGACCGCGCGTTCGGGCGGTCCTGGAAGACGCGCCTGTCGCCGCGGCTGGGCCTCAGCTTCAAGGTGACCGAGCGCGACAAGTTCTTCTTCAACTACGGCCATTTCAGCCAGTGGCCGCGGTTCCTCTACGTGTACCCGCAGCTGACGGCCAACACGGCCACGAAGGTGCAGCTGCTCGGCAACCCGAACCTCGACCCCAAGGTGACCGTCGAGTACGAGACGGGCATCCAGCACGAGTTCGGCGGCCTGTGGAGCGCGGGGCTGACCTTCTTCAACCGCGACATCTTCGGCTACGCGAAGAGCGTGACGATGAAGCCGGTCGACATCACCGCGGCCGAGACGCCCGACCCGAACGACGTGGGCACCGTGACCATCAACCCGGTGCGCTACTTCAATGGCGACTCGGCGCGCAGCCTCGGCGCGGAGCTCTCGATCACCAAGCGCACGACGCGGTACCTGACGGGCTCGGCCAGCCTCGAGCTGCAGCGCTCGACGGGGACGAACAGCGACGCGGACGCGGCGTACCTCCAGGCCGCCTTCGGGCAGGACAACCAGGGCTCGGCGAACCTGGCGAGCCTCGCGCGCGCCCCGCTCCTGTGGGACAAGCCGTGGTCCGTGAGCATGAACGCCGACTTCGCGGTCGCCGAGAAGGACCGGCCCGAGCTGCTGGGCTGGCGCATGCCGCCCAACTGGAGCCTGAACGTGCTCTGGCAGTCGGAGGCCGGCCAGCGGTACACGCCGATGACGTACATCGCGCCCAGCCGCTACCTGGACGGCAGCCGCCTCAGCCGCACCGGGCCGCTCAAGTCGTCGGTGAACGTGCGGTTCAGCAAGTTCTGGAAGTTCCACAAGCGCGACCGCCTGACGATGTCGCTGGAGGTCCGGAACCTGTTCAACCACAAGAACTATCGCCGGGTCAACCCCTTCACGGGCGACGGCTACAAGCTCGGGGACTTCAACCCGCAGTGGTCGGATCCGCGCGCGAACCAGGGGCTGGACCCGAGCACGGACCTCAAGCAGTACGCCAAGGAGATCGTGGACCCGAGCTACATCGAGGACCCGTTCACGATGCAGTGGGGGGTGAGCTACTCATGGTAGGATCCCGGATTCGTCGCATGGCGGGCGCACTGGCGGCCGCTTCAGCGCTGTGGGTGGCCGGCCCGTCGCGCGCGGGCAACGTGATCGACCTCTACGGCGGCGAGAACGTGGGCACCGCCAGCGCCCAGTTCCTGCGCATCCCCGTCGGCGCGCGGGCGGTGGCCATGGGCCAGGCCTACTCGTCGCTGGCGACGGACGGCTCGGCCATCTTCTGGAACCCGGCGGGCCTGATGCGGACGCCCGGTCGCCGGAACTTCTTCGCCGAGCACACCGCCTGGACCGCGGGCATCGACCTCGACTACGCGGCCTACCACCGGCGCGGCCAGAATTTCGCGCACGGCCTCATGGTGGGCGCGCTGCGCTCGGGCGACATCCTGCGCACCGACGAGCTGCACCAGGAAGGCACCGGCCAGTACTTCAACGCCAACCAGTTCTTCGTCGGCGCCAGCCTGGCGCGGGCGATGACGGACCGCTTCTCGATCGGCTGCTCGGTCAAGTACTTCCAGGAGAACCTGGACGCCTACCAGACCAGAGCCCTGCTGGCGGACCTCGGCATCCTGTACTTCGTCGGCCTCGGCGACATGCGCGTCGGCTTCACGGTGCGGAACTTCGGGAGCGACGTGCGTCCCGGCGGCCAGCCGCCCGCGACGCCCGACGGCTACGTCCCGTCGGCGGATTTCCAGAGCTTCCCGGCGCCGACCAACGGGAGCTTCGGGACGGCGAAGACCTGGAACCTGTCGTCGGCCGTCAACCTCGTGACCGCGGCCGACTTCAACCATCCCTCGGACTACTCCGAGAGCTTCCGGATGGGCTGCGAGCTCGGCCTGTGGAAGCAGTTGTTCCTGCGCAGCGGCTTCGAGACGAACCGTCCCGAGGGCGGTCTGGCCGCGGGCGTGGGCGTGATGCTGGAGCGCCGCCAGATGCGGGTCCGCGTCGACTACGCCTACAGCAACATGGGCGCCTTCGGGGTCGTCCACTATTTCTCGGTCGACGTGTCGCCGCTGTGGCGCCGTCCCGCCGCCAATGAACTGCCGGGGAGGTCGCGGTGATGCGCCGCCCGATCCTGTTGACGGCGCTGGCGGTCGCCGGCGCGCTCGCCGTGTCCCTGTCGGTCGCGGGGTGCGGCGTGAAGATCGCGATCCCGCACGCCGAGGGGCTCTTCGCCGTCAACCCGTGGGTGATCGAGGACAGCTACGACCTGCCGGGCGTGCGGCAGGTCGCCGGCCTGCGGGACAACAGCACGCTGTTCGTGATCACGGCCGACTCGCTGCAGCGGCGGATGGCGACGAACTTCTTCTCCATCACGCACGGGACCGGCGGCCTGAGCGACGCCACGGCGCTGTGCGTCGACCCGCGCCAGGAATTCGTCCTCGTGTGGGAACAGGGCAGCCATTCCCTGTCGTGGTACAAGGCCGACGACCTGACCCGCCTGGGCACGGCCGTGCTGCCGGCCGTCGGCGCGGTGCGGGCCATGGCGGCCGACACCACGAGCATCGGCGTCCTGCCCGGCGCCGAGGCGTTCGTCTACCTGTCCGACCCCGAGGCGCAGGTCGTCCACCGCTACGGCTTCGACGCCATCAACGGCGTGTTCTCCTACGGCATCCTGACGAACAGCATCGGCGAGGGCACGCGCTCGACCCACGATGCCTGGGGCCTGGCGGTCGACGGCGAGGCGAAGCTGCTGGTCTGCGACGCCGACACGCTGCGCAACTGGGTCATCCGTTTCGACGGGACGCCCGACTTCACGGACGTGTCGACGACCGTCGGCGAGGACGACCCGCTGCGCGGCATGGCGGTGCCCTTCGCCGTGACGTGCGAGCCGCCCGCGATGACGGACTACGTCCTGGGCAACGCCGCCGAGTGCCTCGAGGACCCGGAGGCTCCCTGGGTCCCCGGCCCGAGCGACCAACTGGGCAAGTTCCGCTCGCCCAAGGCCGTGGCCGTCGACGGCAGCGGGCAGGTCTTCGTGGCCGACACCGGCAACAACCGCATCCAGGTGTTCACGGCCGAGGGTGAGTATGCCAAGACCTTCGGCGGCCGGGACCTGACGCCCTCGCCGGTGTCGATCGCCCTGTTCGACATCGGGACCTACCACGCCGCCTACGTCTTCGTCGTGGGCCAGGAAGACGGCAAGGTCCGGAAGTTCGTGTCCTTCGACCGGTACGTCTACGAGAACGGGGGCGTCCCGCCGAAGCCTAACTGATCCCCGCGGGGCGCGTTAAAGAAACTGATTAAGCCTATTCGCGTGATTGCCGATCCCCTCCTCTGCCCGGGTCAGTCCGCGCCGCCCCATCCCCGGGGCGGCGGGGGCCGCCCGCTTGGGGGAGGGGCGTTTTCATGGCGTTGC
Source organism: uncultured bacterium (assembly GCA_903847545.1). GTDB lineage: Bacteria > Krumholzibacteriota > Krumholzibacteriia > LZORAL124-64-63 > LZORAL124-64-63 > CAINDZ01. The sequence continues at coordinate 11,490 of CAINDZ010000383.1, forward strand.
GCGAAAAAGTCATCCTGTCGGTCGTCGCCTGCCTGCTTGCCGTCCTCGGGTTGTCGACCGTGTATAACGCGTTGTCCGTCAGGCACTTGTCGAACAGCCAGGAGGCTGCCGCGACGGAACTGACCGCCGAGAGCATCACGGCCGCCATGGCCGTCTTCGGCGAGACGGGCGACATGAACGGCCTGCAGATGTACCTCAAGAACGTCTCCGGCCTGCCGTCGCTGGTCGACGTCCACGCCGTGCGCGCCCCCGGCGTGGCGGCCGAGTTCGGCGCCCGCAAAGACGCCGACCCGCGCGACGAGATCGACCGGCAGGTGCTCACCGGCGGCAAGGATCAGGTGGCGATCGACCACAGGGCGCACACGCGGCGCACGGTGACGCCCGTCACCGCGGCCGCCAGCTGCCTGGGCTGCCACACCACCGCCAAGGAAGGCGAGGTGCTCGGCCTGGCCAGCGTCACGCTGGACACCAAGGCCGCCGACGCCGCCCTGGCGCGCGCCAGCTGGGCCACCGTGGCCGCGGCCATCATCGCGCTGCTGGTCGTGGCCGGCGCCCTGGCCATGTTGATCAACCGCCTGGTCATCGTGCCGGTCAAGGACGTGGCCGGCCGGCTGCTGGTGGACGTGTCGAACCTGAGCGAGGCGGCCGCCGCGCTGTCGGCGACGAGCGGCAAGATGGTGGACGGCGCCAACAACCAGGCGGCCAGCCTGCAGCAGACGTCCGCGTCGCTGGAGACCATGGCCAGCCAGACCCGCGCCAACGCGGGCAGCGCCGAACAGGCCCAGTCGGTGGCCCGCGAGGCCCTCGACCACGCGAAGCACAGCAGCGAGGCCATGACGGGCATGCTCGGCGCCATCGCCGAGATCAAGACCTCGAGTGACCGCACCGCGCAGATCCTCAAGACCATCGACGAGATCGCCTTCCAGACGAACCTGCTGGCCCTCAACGCCGCGGTGGAGGCCGCGCGCGCCGGCGACGCCGGCCGCGGCTTCGCCGTGGTGGCCGAGGAGGTCCGCAACCTGGCGCAGCGCAGCGCCCGGGCGGCCCAGGAGACGACGGCCCTGATCGAGGCCTCGCGCCAGAGCGCCGACCACGGCGTCCAGGCGTCGAAACAGGTGGGCGGCATCCTGGACGAGATCACCCGCAATATCGACCAGACGGTGGCCCTGATGGCCCGGGTCGTGACCTCGAGCGAGGAGCAGGCCGACGGCATCGGCCAGATCCGGATGGCGGTCGGCCAGATCGACCAGGTCAGCCAGGGCAACGCCCAGATCGCGGCCCAGAGCGAGGCCGCCAGCGAGAACCTCAACCAGATGGGCGCGGGCCTGGGCGAGGTCTCGGACCAGCTGACCCGGATGGTCGGGCGCTGACCGCCGCCGGGCACGACCCCGGGCCGGTTTGAGGCTGGCCGCGGGGGCCTCCAGGCGGTAATATTCCGGCAGACGTAACGGCGGCCCGGGGCGGCTCACGTCCCGGGTCGCCTGCTACCTGTCGCTTGCTACCCGCCGTCCGGCGACCGGGGCCCCCGCCCGCCCGCCCCGGCCGGCCCGCCGGAAGGCCCCAGCGTGGATCTCAGGACCCTCAAGCGCCAGTTCCCCAAGAAGGACCAGCCGTCGACGCCGTTCTTCCTGTCGATCGCCGGCAACATCGGCGTCGGCAAGAGCATGATCACGACGATGCTCGGCGAGGTCTTCGGCTGGCGGATGTTCTACGAGCCGGTCATCAACAACCCGTACCTGGACGACTACTACCGCGACATGACGCGGTGGAGCTTCCACCTGCAGGTGTACTTCCTGAGCAAGCGCTTCGAGGTGCAGCGCCAGATCCTGACGCAGCCGGGCTCGGCTGTGCAGGACCGGACGATCTACGAGGACGTCGAGATCTTCGCGCCGACGCTGCATCGCCGTGGCTGCATGGACGACCGCGACTACGAGAACTACCGCGAGATCTTCCGCAACATGACCGCCTTCCTGCACCCGCCCGACCTGATCCTGTACCTGAAGTGCCGGCCCGAGACGGCGCTCGACCGCATCAAGCAGCGCGCGCGCAGCTGCGAGTCGGACATCCCGATCGACTTCCTGCGCGACCTCGACGCGGCGTACACGGACTGGATCGATCGCGCGCCGGCGCTGTGCCCCGTGCGCGTCCTCGACACCGAGCAGGTCAACCTGCGCGACGACCCCGCCGCGCAGGCGGAGTTGCTGGGCATGATCCGCGAGTTCCACCACGAGAAGCACGAGCGGACGGCCGGCTGAGCGCCGGCCGTCGCGGAGGCGGCGTTGAAATTGGGCAACTATCGACCGAGCGACATGCTGCGCGGGCGCGCCATCGGCGACGACGTGCTGCGCCTGCTGCCGAAGACCGACCTGCACTGCCACCTGGACGGCTCGCTGCGGCTGGCGACGTTCATGGAACTGGGGCGGGCCGCCGGGATGGACATGCCGGGCGACGAGGAGGCCGTCCGCGCCCGCTACTTCCCGCCCGACCGCCAGGCCGTGACCAACGAGTTCCTGCGGCACTTCGACCACACGACGGCCGTCCTGCAGGACGAGGCCTCGCTGGCGCGCGTCGCGCGGGAGCTGGCCGAGGACTTCGCGGCCGAGTCGGTGTGGTGCCTCGAGGTGCGCTTCTGCCCGCTGTTGCACCAGGCGAAGGGGATGACCGGCGACCAGGCGGTGGCCGCCGTGCGCCGCGGCCTGGACGAGGCGCAGGCGCGCACGGGCATCACCGCGAACATCATCGTGACGGGCCTGCGGCAGATCGACCCGGCGCGCTCGCTGGAGATGGCGCACCTGGCCGTCGACTGGAAGGGGCGCGGCGTCGTGGCCTTCGACCTGGCCGGCGACGAGTCGGACAACCCGCCCAAGCGCCACGCCGAGTCGTTCTATCACGTGATGAACAACAACCAGAACGTGACCATCCACGCGGGCGAGGGGTTCGGCGCCGCGTCGATCCACCAGGCCCTGCACCGCTGCGGCGCCAACCGCATCGGGCACGGCACGCGCCTGGAGGAGGACCCGGACCTGCTGGCCTACGTGGCCAACAACCGCGTGCCGCTGGAGGTCTGCCTGTCCAGCAACCTGCAGAGCTGCGTGGTCGACGACCTGGCCCGGCACCCCTTCCGGCACTACCTGCAGAAGGGCGTGCGCGTCTGCCTGAACACCGACAACACGCTGTTCGCGCGCACTTCGCCGGCGAACGAGCTGCGGCTGGCGGTCGACACCTTCGACCTGACGCTGCTCGAGACCGAGAACCTGCTGATCAACGGCTTCAAGAGCGCGTTCCTGGCCGAGAAGCGCAAGCGCGAGATGGTCGTCGCCGCCCTGGCGCGCTTCACGGCGCTGCGCGACGAGCTGGACCTGGACGAGCGCCCCCTGGGCAGCGCCCCGAACGCCTGAACCGGGCGCCCGTCCGGGCGCCGACAAGGAGACCGTCCCATGCGTCGCTACCTGGTCGCCGGCAACTGGAAGATGAACCTGGGCCCGGCCGCGGGCCGCGAACTGGCCGCGGGCGTGTCCGACCGCCTGCGTGGCCGCGTGCTGCGCGGCGACGTGCTCGTCTGCCCGCCGTACGTGACCATCCCGGCGGTGGCCGCGGTCGCCGACGGCAACCCGGTGCTGCTGGGCGCGCAGAACTGCGGCGACCAGGACAGCGGCGCCTTCACGGGCGAGGTCGGCCCGTCGATGCTGAAGGAGGCCGGCGCGCAGTACGTCATCATCGCGCACAGCGAGCGCCGCCAGTACCAGCGCGAGGACGACGAGCTCTTCGTGCGCAAGATCAACCTTGTGCACGCCTGCGGCCTGAAGGCCATCTTCTGCTACGGCGAGCTGCTGGGCGAGCGCAAGGCCGGCCGCGAGCGCGACGTCGTGCGCGCCCAGCTGGAAGGCGTGCTTCCGAAACTGCAGTACGCCGACCCCTACAACACCGTGCTGGCCTACGAGCCCGTCTGGGCCATCGGCACGGGCGAGACGGCGACGCCGGAGCAGGCCCAGGAGATGCACGCCTGGTCGCGCGAAGTCGTCGCCCGCCTGCTCGGCGACGGCCCGGCCGGCAACATGCGCATCCTTTACGGCGGCAGCTGCAAGGCGTCCAACGCCCGCGAGCTGTTCGGCCAGAAGGACGTGGACGGCGGCCTGATCGGCGGCGCCAGCCTGAAGGTCGACGACTTCGTCGGCATCGTCGAGGGCGCCGAGGCCGCCCTCGGCTGAGCCTTCCCGGCACATCGACCACCACCAGGACCAAGGAGCCCGACGTGCGCTACCGCCGACTGCTGCCGTTGACCGCGTTCGTTTTCGTCGCCTGGGCCTGCACCCTTTCCGCGGCCGACGCGCTGGCGGGCCAGAAGCGCCGCGACAAGGAAGCCGACGCGGCGCCGGCGGTGCTGCCGCTGCTGCGCAAGCTGCCGCCGAGCGCCGAGATCCTGCGCCTGGAGAACGGCCTGCCGGTGGTGCTGCTGCGCAACCCCGGCCAGCCGATGGCCGGCGTCTACACGCAGGTGCTGGTGGGCTCGGCCCGCGAGGACTACCGCACCAGCGGCATGAGCCACATGCTCGAGCACCTGCTGTTCAACGGCACCGAGAAGTACACGCAGGAGCAGCTCTACCAGGCCGCCGACGCCATCGGCGCCTACAACAACGCCAACACGACCGACTTCTACACGAACTACATGATGGTCGTGCCGGCCGAGCAGCTCGAGAAGGGCATGGAGCTGCAGTCGCAGATGCTCTTCCATTCGCTGATCCCGGCCGAGAAGTTCGCCAAGGAGCAGGGCATCGTCGTCGGCGAGATCGTGCAGGGCCGCGACCGCCCCGGCGCCTTCGCCGAGGATGTCGTGCACTCGCTGGTGTTCGCGGGCTCGGACCTGGAGCTGCCCACGGTCGGCACGCGCGCGACCATCGAGCACATGCAGCGCGACGACGTCTACGCCTTCTACCGCGACTGGTACGTGCCCAACAACATGATCCTGACCGTCGCGGGCAACTTCGACCGCGACCAGGCCGTGGCGTGGCTGGAGCAGTACTACGGCGGCGTGGCCCCCGGCACGCTGGACGCGCCCGAGGTCGATGCGGTCGCCCCGATCGAGGGCGTGCGCGGCGTGGCGCGGCGCGGGGGCGACACGCGCACTCTGGCGCTGGCCTTCGCGGCCCCGACCTGGAAGGACGACGACTACTTCCCGTTCCTCGTCGCGCAGGAACTGCTGACGCTCGAGGGCGACGGCATCCTCACGCGGGCGCTGGAGGCCCTGGACGAGGGCGTTCGCCCCGCGGTGCGCACGTCGTGGGAATCGGCGCCCGGGTTCGGCCGCCTGGTGCTGCACTTCGACCTGGCGCCGGGCACCGACGCCGAGGCCATCCTGCCCCTGGTGCAGCGCGCGCTGGCCGACGCCCAGGACGCGGGCGTCGAGGAGGCGGCCATCCGCGGCATCGCCCGCCTGAACGCGACGCAGACGCTGCTCAACCGCGAGCAGCTGCGGATGACGGGCATCTACATCGCCGACGCGCTGGTGCAGGGCGGGCCGGACATGTTGCTGTCGTACACCGACCTGCTCAATGCCGTGACCGCCGACGATGTGGCGCGCGTGCTCGACCGCTGGCTGGCCGGCGAGTCGTGCCTGGCCGTGCTGGTCGAGCCTGCGGACAAGCCTGCCGGCGACGAGGTCGCCGGGGCCGGCAAGGCGCCGGCGATGCCGCCGGCGATGGCGGCGGCGATGGGCGGCGGCAAGCCCGCCGGCATGCCGCCCGCGATGCCGCCTGCGACCGGCGGGGCCAAGCCG
>CAINDZ010000384.1 GCA_903847545.1 uncultured bacterium
CTGCGCAAGGAAAACGACCTGAAGGGCGACGTCATCCACCAGGGCCAGGAGCTGCAGGTGCCGAACGCCTTCAAGGCGCTGCGCCCGGCCGACGTGCGCTGGAACCGCCCGCTGCCCAAAGGCGGCAAGCTGCTGCGCCCGTTCGGCAACTACCAGCAGGGCAAGCTCGTGCTGCCGAGCACGGGGGCCGACGTGGCCTGCCCGGTCGGGACCAAGGTCACCGCGCCGGCGCACGGCATCGTCCGCCACGCGGGCGCCATGGACGGCGTGGGCATCGTGCTCATCCTCGAGCACGGCGGCACCTTCACCTCGGTGCTGGCCCCGCTGGACCCGTCGTCGATCTCGGTGGAGGTGGGGCAGATCGTCGTGCGCGGCGAGGCCCTCGGCGTGACCGCGGCGCCCGAGTCGCCGAGCGACGCCCCGCACCTGCACGTCGAGCTGCGCAAGGACGACAAGGCGGTCGCCCCCGACCGCATGCTGCGCTGAGCGCCACGCGAAAGGCAGGCCGATGGACATCAGCAAGGTCATCCGCGACGTGCCCGACTTCCCCAAGCCGGGCATCCTGTTCAAGGACATCACCCCGGTGATGGAGGACCCGGCCGCCTACGCCGCGGCCATCGACGGCCTCGACGGCCTGCTCGCGGGCGTCGCCTTCGACAGCTTCGCGGCCATCGAGTCGCGCGGCTTCATCTTCGGCGGCCCGCTGGCGCTGCGCCGCAAGCTGCCCCTGTCGCTGGTCCGCAAGAAGGGCAAGCTGCCGGCCGCCACGCGCGAGGTGACCTACGCGCTGGAATACGGCACGGCCACCATCGAGGCCCACCTGGATGCGTTTGAACCCGGCGAGCGCGTCATCATCGTCGACGACCTGCTGGCCACCGGCGGCACGGCCGCCGCCACGGCGCAACTGGTGCGCGAGGCCGGCGCCGTCGTCGCCGGCTTCCTGTTCCTGGTCGAGCTGGAGTTCCTGCCCGGTCGCGCCGCGCTGGCGCCCCTGGGCCCGGTGTTTTCGCTTGTGAAGTACGCCTGACCGGCCTTATTTGGCCGTCTCGGCGACGTTTCGGTGCCCCCGTAGCTCAGCTGGATAGAGCACCAGATTCCTAATCTGGGGGTCGCAGGTTCGAATCCTGTCGGGGGTACCATGCAGATCGGGACCGGCCATCAGGTCGGTCCCGTTCTTGTGATAGTTGCGCCGGCGCAAGTGGCTCGGCGCAAGTGGCCCAACGCAAGTGGCCCAACGCCATCGGCGCCCGCCCCGCTTGTGTATTCCCCGCCGCCTCAGTACGCTCATGCCCTGCGACGATGGATCGGCCGCTCGCCTCGAGGTATCGCGATGTCGAAGATGCGAACTGCCCTGATGCTCGCGCTCGCCCCTGCCCTGATTGCGGCGACGGCGACGATGGCCGCCGCCGGCTGGCAGCTTTCCTTCGTGCCGGACGCGGGCACGTTCAAGGTCGACGACGTCATCACCGGACGCACCCACATCCGGTACGTGGCTGGCGGTCGCGCCGCGGGTGACCAGCCTGCATGGGTCCGCTGCAACGAGGCCCGCTTCTACGTCACCGGCCCGGATGGCTCGACCACCGGGATGATCCAGAACTCGCAACGCTACTACGCGGAATCGTGGCCGTTCCGGCTCGCGGACGGCGAGGAGGTGCTGCTGCCGGTCTGCCTCGCAAAATGGGAGGGAAGGTGGGTCTTCCCGGTCGAGGGGGAATACCGGATCGTCGTCAGCCTCACCCTGCTGGACATGAAGACCAACAAGCCGACGATCGCCAC
>CAINDZ010000385.1 GCA_903847545.1 uncultured bacterium
GAGCCGCGCCGTGCGCGGGCACCGGCCCCGCACCGCGCCCGGCCTGCCCGTGGCGGTGCGGGGCGGCCGCCATCCGCTGCTGATGGCCGCGCTCGGCGACGGCGACCTGGCGGCGGGGCATGCGGCCGTGGTGCCGCTCGACCTGGTCATCCCCGACGGCTGCCGCGTGCTGGTGATCAGCGGCCCCAACGCGGGCGGCAAGTCCGTCGCGCTGAAGACCGTCGGCGTGCTCTGCCTGCTGGCGCAGTGCGGGTGGGACGTGCCCGCGCGCGAGGACACGACGCTGCCCTGGCTCACGTCGCTGATGGTGGACCTGGGCGACGACCAGTCGATCGCGCAGTCGCTCAGCTCGTTCTCGGCGCACATGCGGCACCTGGGCGAGTTCCTGGCCGAGGCCGGTCCCGGCGCCCTGGTGCTGTCGGACGAGATCGGCAGCGGCACCGACCCGCAGGAGGGCACCGCGCTGGCCTTCGCCGCGCTCGAGCAGCTGGCCGCGCAGGGCGCGCAGGTGCTCGCCTCGACGCACTTCGGCCTGCTGAAGGCCGCGGTGCACGACCACCCGGACATGTTGAACGCGGCGATGGACTTCGACGAGCGCGACCTGCGCCCGCTCTACACCTTCCGCGTGGGCGACCCGGGCACCAGCCATGCCTTCGACATCGCGCGGCGCATGGGCTTGCCGCAGGGGCTGATCGACACGGCGCGCTCGCGCGCCGGGCACGAGCGCGTGCAGGTCGAGCAGCTGCTGATCGACCTCGACCGCCGCGCGCGCGAGTTGAAGACCGCCGGCGAACAGGCGCGCGAGGCGGCCGCGAGCGCGGAAGAGCGCGCGCGCGACCTGGCCGCGCGCGTGAAGGAGCTGGAGAAGCAGAAGAAGCAGGTGCTGGCCGACGCGAAGCGCGAGGGAGACAGGGTTGTGCGCGAGGGGCGCAAGGCCATCGAGGCCGCCGTGCGCGAGATCCGCTCCGAGCAGGCGGCGCCCGGGGCCGTCAAGCGCGCCCGCGACCGCCTGGCCGAGCTGGAGCGCGCGACCGCGGCCGAGGAGGCCGCCGCCCCGGCCGGCGACCGGCCGTTCACGCCCACGGTGGGGCAGCGCGTGCGCATCCCGCACCTGAACCTGGTGGGCAGCATCGTCGAGGTGCGCGGCGGCAAGGTGCTGGCCGATGCCGACGGCCTGCGCCTGACGCTTGGCCCCGACGCGGTGCGGCCGCTCGAGGAGGGCGACGCGGGGGCGGCGCCCGGCCGCGGCGACACGACGCCGGTCCACGCCGGCAACTGGGGCTGGCAGGGGGAGGCCCCCCTGGCGGAGCCCACGCTCGACCTGCGCGGCACGACCGGCGAGGAGGGCTGGCAACAGCTGGACCAGCTCATCGACCGGGCCATCCCGGCGGGGCTCAATGCCCTCGAGGTCATCCACGGCAAGGGGACCGGCCGCCTGCGCGAGTACCTGCAGGGCCGCCTGAAGGCCGACCGGCGCGTGGCTTCGTTCAAGGAGGACGAGGCGGGCGGTGTGACGATCGTCCATCTGGCCTGAGTAAAGGCCCCTTTCTTGAGTCGGAGATCTTGACATTTCATCATCAGATATGTGAAAATCATACCTTTCCCGTCGCCTGAGGGCTCGCCGCGCGAATCGTGTCGCACGCCGCTGCCGGACCGGTCCAGCCAGCCTTTCCCGGAGGATCCACATGCGCCGATCCGTTTGCGCCGCCGTCGCAAGACGTGCCGAAGACGCCACCACCCCGTGGTGCCTGCTTGCGCTCGTGTCCTGGTTGCTGCTGGTGATGGCAGGCGGGGCCCGGGCGCAGACCTTCCAGGCCGAATACACCGCGTCCTTCACGACTGGCAACGGTCCGTGGGGCACCGCTTTGGCCGACGTCGACGGTGACGGCGACCTGGACCTGCTCTGCGCGAACTCGGTAGGCGGCACCGTCTCGGTGCGACTGGGAGACGGCAACGGGGCCTTCGGATCGGCCGCCGACGTCGGCGTGGGCTCCATGCCCGAGGCCCTGGTCGTGGCCGACGTCAATGCCGACGGCCGCCTGGACCTGCTGACGGGCAACCTGTTCGGTGCCTCGGTGTCGGTGTGTCTGGGCAGTGGTGCGGGCACCTTCGGACCAAAGACAGACTTCGCGTGCGCGACGGGTCCGACTGCGCTGGTGGTCGCGGACCTGACCGGCGACGGTCGCATGGACATCGGCGTCGCCAGCGCGACCGCCAACGTGGTCTCGGTCCTGGCGGGCACCGGCACGGGCAGCTTCGGCAGCCGCGTTGACGTCGCCACCGGGACAAGTGTGCGCGGCCTGGCCTGCGGCGACGTCAACGGCGACGGGCGGATGGACCTGGCCTGGTGCAACCTGGCGAGCGCCACGGTCGCCGTCGTCACGGGCATGTCGACGGGCGGCTTCGGGGGGCGCGTCGACTACGCCACGGGCGGAAACCCCTGCGCGGTCGTGCTGGCGGACGTGAGCGAGGACGGCGCGCTGGACCTGGTCGTCGCCAACCAGAGCGGCAATTCGGTCTCGGTGCTCAAGGGTACCGGCGCTGGCGCCTTCAATGCCCAGGTCGCCTACGCCACGGGCGCCAGTCCCCTGGGGCTGGCCTGCGGCGACGTCAACGGCGACGGGCGGGCCGACATCGTGACGGCCAACAGCGGCGCCGGCACGGTCTCGGTGCTGCCCGGCACGGGCGCGGGCGCCTTCGGGACGAAGGTCGACGTCACCACGGGTTCGTCGCCCACGGCGGTGGCGCTCGGCGACGTGAACGGCGACGGCCGTCGCGACATTCTGGCCGCGAACAACGGGGCCAACACCGGTTCGGTCGTGTTCAGCGGCGGGGCGCCGTGGTTCGCCGCGAAGTCGGACATCGGCGTGTGGTACGCGGGGTTTATCACGCCGGTGGACGTGGCCCTTGCCGACCTGGACGGCGATGCGCTGCGGGATCTCGTGATCGTCAACGACACCTACCAGCTGCAGACACACCACAGCGCGGGCGGGGGCGTGTTCGGCCCCTGGAACCTGGCCGGGTCCGGGCCGGGCTTTGCCGTTCCCGCCGCAGCGGCGGTGGCGGACCTGAACGGCGACCGGCGCGACGACCTCCTGGTGGTCTACGGCAACGGCTACGAACCCGCCTCCTTCCTGGGGCAGGCCGACGGCACCCTGGGAACGCGCATCGGCTGGTCCGGCGCGGATGTCGCCTCGGATGTCGCCCTCGGCGACATCACCGGCGACGGGCGGCCCGACGCGGTGGTCACCCACTCCGCGGTCAACAACTTCAACGGCAATTCGACTTGGTTCAGCGGGGGACCGGACATCGTGGGCGTTTCCGTCACGACCGGCCCCAGCCCGAGCGGCATCGCCGTGGGTGACCTCAACGCCGACGGCAAGCTGGACGTCGTGGTGGCCAACAGCGGCGCCCCGTCCCTCTCCGTCTCGCTCGGCAACGGCACGGTGGACATGCCGGTCGCCACCACCGTGGCGACCATCGTGGCGCCGCGCTCGATCGACCTGGGCGACCTGAACGGCGACGGCAAACTCGACGTGCTGACGACCAACACCTCGAACAACTCCTTCTCCATCCTGCTGGGCAACGGGAGCGGCGGGTTCGGCGCGCCCGGCGGTGTCGGGACCGGATTGACCCCGCGTGGGGGACGGCTGGCCGACCTCAACGGCGACGGCCGCCTCGATGTGGCGCTCGTCGCCAGTTCCGCGAACCTGCTCTACGTGTACCCCGGCAACGGGGCCGGCGGCTTCGGGTCCGCGCTGACCTTTTCCACCGGCACCGGGCCGATTGCGCTCGCAGTGGGCGAGGCCACAGGTGACGGGCGCCTGGACGTGGCGACGGCCAACAGCACGGCGAAGAACTGCTCGTTCCTGGCTGCCGTGTCGCGCACGCGCACAAGCCTGGGAGTGTCGCCGGTGCAGGTGATCGCCGGCGGCGCCGTGGTCCTGACCGCGGTGGTCACGCGCCCGGCCGGCGGCGGGGCGACCCCGACCGGCACCGTCAGCTTCTTCGACGGCGCCACGCTCCTGGGCAGCGCCACGTTGGCCGCGGGCACGGCGGCCCTGCCGATGTTCGCGACGCGACCTGGGGTGCGGCAGTACTCGGCCGTGTACGGCGGCAGCGCGACATGCTCGGGCAGCATCTCGGCCGCCGTGCCGCTGCGCGTCGTGACCACCGCGGCGCCGGCCATCACGGCCGTCAGGGACATCAAGGCCGACCAGGGCGGGCAGGTGCGCGTGAAGTTCAGCGCCAGCGGCTACGACTGCGCCGGCTCGGCCGTGCCGATCACCGGTTACCATGTGTACCGCAAGAGCGCCGGCACGAAGGTCGCCGCCACCGCGGGCGCGGACAAGCTCGCCGGTTGGGACTTCGTCACCACGGTGCCGGCGACGGCCGACGGCCCGTATGAAACCGTCGCCGTGACGCTGGCCGACTCGAACGCGAGCGGGTTGCACCGCGCCGTGTTCATGGTCCGCGCGGCCACCGCGACGCTCGGCGTGTTCTACGACTCGGCGGCGGACTCCGGCTACTCCGTGGACAACCTGCCGCCCGCCCCGCCGGCCGCGCTGGCCGGTGCGTACTACGCCGGCGCCACGCACCTGCAGTGGGCCGCCGGCACCGAGGCGGACCTCTGGTACCACCGCGTCTACCGCGGCACGACGGCCGGGTTCGTCGCGGATGCGTCGAGCCTCGTGGGCACCACGCAGCAGGATGCGTATGTCGACAGCCACGCGCCCGGCGGCTGGTTCCGAGTCAGCGCCGTCGATCGCAACGGGAATGAAGGTCCGAGCGCGATGCTGTCTCCGGCGGCGACTAGCGACATGCCGGTCCCGGTCATTGCAGAGCTGCGGCTGCATCCCAACCGACCGAACCCGTTCAACCCGCGCACGACCCTCGCCTTCGACCTCCCGCGCGAATGCCGCGTGCGGCTGGCCGTCTTCGACCTGGCCGGCCGGCTCGTGCGCACGCTGGTGGACGGCGACCTGCCGGCCGGCGCGTACGAACAGGTGTGGGACGGGGCGGACGGCGACGGACGGGCCATGCCGTCCGGCACATATGTGGCCCGGCTCGAGGCGCAGGGGAAGGTCGAGACGCGCCAGCTCAGCCTCGTGCGTTGATGCCGCCGTTATCGCCGGGGTGCGGGCCGTGA
>CAINDZ010000386.1 GCA_903847545.1 uncultured bacterium
CCGCCGCCTGCGCGCTGGCCCTGGCCGCGTGCGGCGGCCGCACGAACGGCACCGGCCCCGCGCGCGCCCGCCTGGACGGGCGCGCCGTGCTGCCGGCCGACACGTTCTTCGGCGCGGGGCCGGTCGGCGCCGGGCTGGACACCGTGGTCAACGGCCGCCGCCTGCCGCTCGAGGCCTCGCCGGTCCAGGGCTTCAGCGCGCTGCTGGCCGACGGCGACGGGTTCCTCGCCCTGCAGGACAACGGCCTCGGCACGCTGGACAACAGCCACGACAGCCCGCTGCGCTGGCACCGCCTGCGCCCCGACTGGAACACGGGCGCCGTCACCGTCGCGGCCACCATCCCCATCACCGATCCCGACCGGCAGCTGCCGTTCCCGCTGGCGGGCACCGAGGCGATGCGGCGCGCGCGCCAGCTGTCGGGCGCCGACCTCGATCCCGAGGCGATGGTCGCCATGGACGACGGCACATACTGGATCGGCGAGGAGTTCGGCCCGTCGCTGGTGCACGTCGACCGCCGCGGCGTGCTTCTGGAAAAGCCGGTGCCGGTGCCCATCCCGGCGATGCTGCGCGCGTTCTCGCGCGGCTCGCCGTTCCTGCGCACGCCCGACCACCCCGACCTGCGCGGCTACAAGTCGGACGCGACGCGGCGCGAGCTTGCGAACGTGCCGCGCAGCGGTGGCATCGAAGGCCTGGCGCGCTCGGCCGACGGCGGCCGCCTGTACGCCTCCATCGAGAAGGGCCTGGTCGAGGACATCGACGGGGCGCGGCGGCTCATCCTCGAGTTCGACCCCGCGCGCCGCAACTTCACCGGCCGCTGGTGGTCGTACCGCGCGACGACGTCCGGCGTCTCGATCTCTTCGCTCGACGGCGACGGCGGCGGCGGCCTGCTGGTGCTCGAGCGCGACACGGGCGAGGGCCGCACCGCGGCCGTCAAGCGCGTCTACCGTGTCGTGCCCGACCAGGTCGACGCGAGCGGCTATCTCGTGAAGGTGCTCGTCTGCGACCTCCTGAAGATCGACGACGACCGCGGCCTGACCCGTCGCGAGCGCGGCGCCCTCGGCCTCGGCCGCCGCTTCACGATGCCGTTCGTCACGCCCGAGTGCCTGCTCGTGCTCGACGCCTCGACCATCGTCGTGGCCAACGACAACAACTACCCCTTCAGCGCCGGCCGCCGGCCGGGCAAGCCGGACGACAACGAGCTGGTCCGGCTGCGCCTGAAGGCGCCCCTGTACGCGGCAGGGGCGGCTGCCGTCGCAACCGCCCCCGCCCATCCTTCGTCGCCGGTGGCCGCCCGCTGAACTAGCGAGGCCCGCTGACGATCTCACCCACGTCCGGGTCCGAGTCGCTGGGCTTCTTGATGACGTCCTCGCCCTCGCGCAGCAACGGCAGGTCGTCGCCCAGCAGGCGCACGCTCCAGCCGTTGATCGTGTTGCCGTGGACGGCGCCCATCACGGCCACCTCGCGACCCTCCTGCAGCAGGCTGCCCTCGCCGTCGGGACCGATGACGACCGTTTCCCGGCTCAGTTGCAGCCGGTAATCGCCCAGCCACCAGTCGCCCATGCCTTCGCGCCGCAGCGTCCCGGTCTGGAACTGCATCGGCACGGGGTCGAAGCGCTTGGCCTCGCGGAAGCCCTCGGGCATCTCGACCCGCTTGGGGTTGCTGCCCTTCTTCTGGCCCAGCCGCCAGGCCGCCTCGGCGTCCGGCGCCAGGACGGCGCCCGCCAGCAGGCCCACGGCCAACATGCAAGTCATGGTGCGGTTCATCGCTGGTTCCTCCCGCCGGCCTACTGCACTTCGGGCGCGGCCTGCACCTGGTTGAAGCTCTCCTGCCACGAGCGCACGTTCATGCGCTGGAAGATCGCGGCGATGGGATTGACCTTGATGCTCGCGTCGCTGGACTGCACCACGGCCGTGCCGTTGGCCAGGTCGATGACCGGGTACGACGCGATGCCATCGCCCAGCGAGGTGACGCGGTCGTCCAGCGAGCCCTGCTCGCTGGTCTGGCCGCCGTCCTGGTACGCCATCTGGTACAGGAACGACTCGCCGCCGGCCACGCACGCGTCCTGGTCGGGCGCGAACGACGTGAAGATCACCGTCTCGGCCACGACGGCCGCGGTCTCGGTGACGCGCTCGCCGGTCTTCTGCTCCAGGTTGACGTACCAGCCCGGGGCCGTGCCCATGGCCGCGACGCTGGTGGTCTGGTTCTTGAGAGATCCGAGCGAGACCGTGGTCCCGTCGTGCTTGTCGATCACGCAGATGAACTTCTGCGGGGTCGTCGTCATCATGTCGGTTTCCTCGAGATAGGCGCCCGTCCCGAAGTAGACGTAGATCCGGTTCTGCGGGCCGAACGCCACCGCCGGGTTCGTCGAGACCTCGGCGGTGCCGCTGTACAGCTTGGTCATCACCCAGGTCGCCGGGTTGGTGCTGGCGCGCGTGTCGATGCGGTAGACCGAGCCCAGCAGGTCGGCGGCGTAGATCAGGTCCACGTTGCCGTCCAGGTCGCGGTCGACGGTGACCGGGCGCGAGGCCTTGTTGCGCACCGCCTTCGTGTCGGCGCTCATCCGCTTCGAGCCCAGCAGCGAGCCGTCCGACAGCCGGTAGCAGTGCACCCAGGCTTCCTTGTTCGTCTTGTCCAGGCCGCTACCGACCAGCGCCACCGGCACGCCGGCGATCGTCGCCATCTCGACATCCGAGGTGTACTTCATCCCCGTGGGCAGCGTGTTCTGCCACAGCAGGTGCGGGCTGTCGGGCTCGGTCACGTCCATGGCGAAGACGGCCGCGCCGCCCTCGCGCCCGCCGGTCGCCAGGATGGTCTTCCACGATCCATCGATGAGGACGTCCTTGACGGTCACCGTCTGGTCCACCGAGTACTTGTGGCAGTAGAACGAGTCGGCCATCACCGTGAAGGCCGGCAGCGCGAACTCGGGCACGAAGGCCCAGGCCTCCTCGCCGTCGTCCGCGTCGAAGGCGTGGAGCATGCCGTCGTTGGCGCCCACGTAGACCATCTTGCGGCGGTCGTGGTTGTCCTGGTAGAAGGACTGGTACGATGCCGACACCAGGAAGCTGGACGGCGGCCCCACGACGACGGGCGTCGAGTGGACGATCGGGCCCAGGATCCAGCCCTGCCGGTTGCGCAGGCCGTCGACGTTGTCGCCACGGCCCCAGTTGATCAGCTTCGCCGCCTCGTCGTCGGTCGCGACCCCCAGCGAGGCCCGCAGCGTGGACGCGTTGCCATCCGTGAAGTCGACCACGGAGCCGCCAAGGGCCGTGAAGATCCGCCGCGTGCTCGAGTCCCTCTGCTGCAGCAGCTCGCCGGCCTCCCAGATCGCCGCGTCGCCGGATTCGTAGGGCAGGCTGTAGCACTCCATGAAGCCGTCCCAGTCCACGGGCATGAACTTGCCGCGGTACAGGCGGTCGTCGGTGCCCTGCTCGGTCGAGACCACGGCCACGGCCGAGCCGGCCGAGATGCGCCGCAGGATGTCCTGCACCGCGAACTCGAGGCTGCGGCGCAGCGACGAGGCGTTGGTGGCCTGGAAGTACAGGCCGTCGCCCTTCTCGGCCGCCGACTGCAGCAGGGGGTGGTCGATGTCGTACCCGACCACGTATGTCGCCACGTGCTGGTCGCCTTCCATGTCCGGGCGCAGGTCGTGGTGCTGCATGTACCAGATCACGTCGTCGAAATAGGCGCTGCAGTCCAGGCTGTTCGGGTAGCCGGTGTTCAGCGAGGTGCAGTCGCCGGGGTCCTGGCCGTCGCCGTCGGCGTCGCGCAGGTACGCGCTGACGTCCAGGTCCATGGTCGGCATGCCGTCGGTGACCACGATCAGGAAGTTGTACTGGCACGAGGCCGTGATCGGCGCCGTGGGGCCGCTGATCGAGAAGTAGTCCAGGATCGTCTCGGCCGACTCGCCCAGCGGCGTGTACATGTTGGCGGTGATGCCGGCAATCTGCGCCAGCAGCGACGTGTGGTTCACGCCGCACTTGCCGATGATGCTGCCGCCCTTCGAGTTCTGGAACACGGTCAGGCCGAAGTCCAGCCGGGCCGAGCGGAAGATGAGGTCGGACATGATCGTCTTCAGCAGCTGGATCCGCGTCTGCTGCGGCAGGGCCAGTCGCTGCGCCGCCGTGGCGTGGTAGAAGACCCAGTTCAGGTAGTTGCCCGAGTAGATGCCGTTCTCGCCGTTGTCCGAGGCCACCAGGTTGGCCGAAGGCGTCGCCGCCCAGGTGGACTTGAAGCTGCGCGGCGTGTAGGACTTCGTCTTGGTGACGTAGTAGTCCGTCGAGGCCGTGAACGTGCCGCTGTAGGTCACGTTCTCGTTGTAGTCGTCGTGGTAGATGATCTCGTTCATCGACAGGGAATTGTCGGCCAGGATCATCACGTTGGCGCCGACCATCCCCTGCTGCACGAAGAGCGGGATCTCGCACGTCTGGGCGAACGTCCGCGGGGCCGCCAGCAGGGCCAGGGCCGCCAGAGCGGGCAGCCAGGCCTTCGCGGTCATCCCCGGGATCGTGGAAATCTGTCTCATGATCGCCTCTTTCGCCGGCGCACCGGCCGTGTTCCGTTTGCCCCCGAAACCCGGATCAGTAGCCTTCCTTGAACAGTCGACTGACCACGACCGCGACGCCGCTGTTGCCCTGGCGCCCGGCGCCGCCCAGGGCGGCGACGTTGTAGTCGTAGTCCAGGTAGTCCACGCCCCAGCCGGGCTTGGGACTCTTGCGCACGAAGTTGACATCGTAGTTGTATTCCTGAGAACCCTCGAGGGACGTGTTCGGCTGCGTGCGCACGGCCATCGTCGTGAAGTCGAGGATCTGCGGCGGCGCATCCGAGACGCGGATGAAGTTGATGGCCGCTTCGCCGCCGGCGTCGGCCGAGAACACCGACTGCACGTGCGTGGCCTCGGCCATCGTCGTCTTCTTCTCTGACGTCGCCAGCCACACGGCGCCGACGGCCAGCACGCTCAGCACCAGCACCACGAGCAGCGCCGTCACCATCGCAAAGCCCTCGCGCCCGTCGTTTCGAATCGGCTGCCTATCCGTCGTCATGCTTGTCCTGCCTTACTCGTTGCGCACGGCGATGCGCGTCGTGTAGCTGACCGGTTCGTCCTTGGCGGTCACGCCATCCATCACCAGGTCGACGGCATGGATGCGCGCGCGATTTGTCGCGTTCAGGGGCAGCGCCGTCATCAGCACGCCGTCCTCGTCGTAGTAGTTGAACGTCAGGTTAGTCAGGCCGCGCAGCACCACCGCGGTGCCGCCCGCCACGGTGCGCGACAGCTCGCCGGTGCCGGCGTTAAAGGCGTAGGTGATGTCCTCGTCCGGGCCGGCATCGAGCACGTCGGTGTCGGCGTTCAGGTCCATGCGGCACTGCAACTGCGTGGCCGAGGCGACCGGAAAGCGCTCGAAGCCGGCGCCGCGCGGGTCGCAGCCCGCCGAGCGCACCTCGCGCGTGACCATCGACATCACCGCGCGCAGGCCCTGCTGGTACTGCGCCTTCTGGCGCGTGCTGGTGTAGCTCTGGCGCGCCTCGGTCAGGAAGCCGAACACCACGCCGATGATGATGCCGAAGATCACCAGCGTGACCATCAGCTCGACCAGCGTCATGCCGGCCCGCCGCGCGTTGCGCGCCTGCCGCCCGTTGTCGTTCACCATGTCCATGCCGGCTCTCCCGCTTCCGCGCTCAGCGCATCGACAACAGGTCCGAGACGACGAGCGTCTCGACGACGTCCTTGTTCCGCCAGGTGGTCGTGACCGTGATGCGGTCCAGGCCGAAGCTGACGTTCTGCACCTGGGACACCCAGTCCACGTTGCCCACGGTGCCGTTGCCGGCCACCGCCTCGCCGAAACCCTGGGCCTTCATCCGCTCCAGCTGCATCTGCGCCACCGCGATGGCCTGCGTGTGGCGGTCGGCCTCGTTCACCTCGCGCCGGGCCTGGTGCTGGATGACGGCGATGGGCAGCACGCCCACGGCGAGGATCACCATCACC
>CAINDZ010000387.1 GCA_903847545.1 uncultured bacterium
CCGCAGATGATGACGCCCAGCCCCGCCCACAGCATGGGCACGGCCACCGCGGCATTGGCGTAGTTCGAGGCCCCCAGGAACATCAGGAACTGGCCCAGCGCCATGACCATGGCGCCGACCAGGATCGAGCGCCGGTTGCCCCACCAGCGGTCGGCGATGTAGCCGCCGGCCAGCGGCATCAGGTAGGCCAGGCCCGTGAAGTTTCCGTAGACCGTGGACGCGCGCGCCACGTCGAAGCCCAGCGCGCGCGTCATGTACAGCACGAGGATGGCGCGCATGCCGTAGTAGCTGAAACGCTCCCACATCTCGGTGTAGAAGAGGACCTGCAGGCCCTTGGGATGTCCACCCGTCATGCTGTCTCCCTGTCAAACTGTGCGCCGCCGGCGGCGCCATGGTGGAAAACGGCGGCGGGGCCCGCAGGCCCCGCCATATCGATCAGCAGTGACGATCAGAACTCCGCCGACTTCGGCGCTCGCGGGTACGGGATCACGTCCCGGATGTTCGCGATGCCCGTGACGTAGTTCACCGCGCGCTCGAAGCCCAGCCCGAAGCCGGCGTGCGGCACCGTGCCGTACCGGCGCAGGTCGCGGTACCACCAGTAGCCTTCCTTCGGCAGCTTCATCTCGTCCAGGCGCGCGTCCAGCACGTCCAACCGCTCCTCGCGCTGGCTGCCGCCGATGATCTCGCCGATGCCCGGCGCCAGCACGTCCATGGCGGCCACGGTGCGGCCGTCCTCGTTCAGGCGCATGTAGAAGGCCTTGATGTCCTTCGGGTAGTTCATCACGACGACCGGGCGCTTGCACAGTTCCTCGCACAGGTAGCGCTCGTGCTCGGACTGCAGGTCCATGCCCCAGGTGACAGGGAACTCGAACTTGCGCGGCGCCTTGCCCAGGGCCTCGACGGCCTGCGTGTAGTCCATGCGCTCGAAGCTGCTCTCGACGAACGACTCGAGGCGGCTGACGGCCTCCTTGTCGACGTGCTCGGCGAAGAAGGCCATGTCGTCGCCGCGCTCGTCCAGGACGGCCTTGAAGATGTAGCGCAGGAAGTCCTCAGCCAGGTCGGCGTCGGCCTTCAGGTCGGCGAACGCGATCTCGGGCTCGATCATCCAGAACTCGGACAGGTGCCGGCTGGTGTTGCTGTTCTCGGCGCGGAACGTGGGCCCGAAGGTGTAGACCCGGCTGAGCGCGCAGCAGTACGTCTCGACGTTCAGCTGGCCGGACACGGTCAGGAACGCCTCGCGGCCGAAGAAGTCCTGACTGTAGTCGACCTTGCCGTCGGGCGTGCGCGGCAGGTTGGCCAGGTCCAGCGTGGAGACGCGGAACATCTCACCGGCGCCCTCGCAGTCGCTGGCGGTGATGATCGGCGTGTGGATCCAGTAGAAGCCGCGCTCGTGATAGAACCGGTGCACGGCCTGCGCCAGGCAGTTGCGCACGCGCGTGGCGGCGCCGATGACGTTCGTGCGCGAGCGCAGGTGCGCCACCTCGCGCAGGTACTCCATCGAGTGGCGCTTGGGCTGCATCGGGTAGGTCTCGGGGTCGTCGACCCAGCCCACGACCTCGACCGCCGTCGCCTTCAACTCGACGTTCTGGCCCTGGCCCTGCGACGCCACCAGCTCGCCGGTGACGACGACCGAGCAGCCGGCGCCCAGCTTCGCCACCTCGTCGGCGTAGTTGGGCAGCTCGCTGGGGGCCACCACCTGCAGCGGCGCGAAGCAGGTGCCGTCGTGCACGTTGATGAAGCTGAGGCCCGCCTTGGAATCGCGGCGGGTGCGCACCCAGCCCTTGATGGTGACGGTCTCGCCGACGGGCACCTCGCCCTTCAGCAGCTTCGAGATCATGTGCTGGGCCATGGCCGCTCCTTGGGATGCCGGGAAGAGGGCGCCGCCGCGACGGCACGCGCCCTGACCTGCGAAGATAGCGCAACCGGGCAGGGGCGACAAGCGGCCGCCCCCCGCGGGACGGGGTCCCGGGGCCCCTGAAACCTGCGGGTCAAGTGCCGGCCCCGCGTGCCGATACCCTTGGCGGAAGCACACCTGCGGCGTCCGGCCCACCGCGGCCGGCAAATCGGGAGCATCGAGCTGATGGATGACCTGCGATTCAGCGAAGCCTTCGCCCAGTACCTGGTCGACACCAACGTCATCTCCGCCGAGGACGCCCTGTACGCACTGGACGAACAGCGCCGCCGCACGCCGCCGTTCGGCCGGCTGGCCCTCAAGAAGGGCCTGCTGAACATGAAGCAGGTCTTTGCCATCCTGGCCGAGCAGCCCGAGACCGGCCTGCGCTTCGGCGAGCAGGCCGTGTTCATGGGCTACCTCGAGCGCCGCGACATGGAGAAGGTCCTGGACGAGCAGCGCGCCGTCCGGCCGGGGCTGTGCGAGGTGCTGACCGAGATGGGCGTGGTCAAGAAGAGCGTGCTGCAGAAGCACCGGCGCGAGTTCGCGCACCACGTCGAGACCGCGCTGGTCTGACCCGAAACAGCGAGGGCGCCCCCCGGGCGCCCCGCCGTCGATCCACGAGCCGCCCCCGCCGTCGCCCTCAGGGCTGGGCGGCCAGGGCGGCTTCCTCGTGCCGGCCCGCCATCTCCGCCAGGTTCCACCGCGCATCCTCGTCCCCCGGATCGCGCGCCAGCACCCCCTCCAGCAACCGCGCCGCCTCGCGCCCGCCCTCGCCGCGCGGGTCGCGCTGCCACAGCACGCAGGCCAGGTCGTTGGCCGCCCGCGACCAGTCGGGCCGCAGGCCCAGCACCGCGCGCAGCAGCAGCTCGGCCTCGCCCAGCGCGCCGCGCGCGAACGCGTCCTCGGCCCGCCCCAGCCAGGCCTGCGCCTCCCACTCCGGCAGCGGCGTCAGCGCGTAGTGCGGCGAGGAAGGCAGCGGCCGGAACTGCACCGGCGCGATCATCCCGCTGGCGATGATGCCGGCCAGGTTGAACTGGTCGGCCCCGGCCTTGGTCTCGTCGACGTTCCACTTGCGGCGGAAGATCTCGTACTTGCCGGCGATCTGCGCGGCGTAGTCGATGCCGGCAGCGTCGAAGCTGGCGCTGCCCACGTGGTGGATGAAGCAGTCGTGCGCCACCACGCAGCGGTAGCCGGCCAGGAACGCGCGCAGGCAGTAGTCGGTGTCCTCGTAGTTGCCCTGCCCGAAGATCTCGTCCAGGCCGCCCAGGCGCTCGACCACGTCGCGCCGCACCAGCAGGCAGAAGCCGACGATCCACATCGCCTGGTCGGCGCGCCCCTCGTTGCGGCGGGCATGATCCGCCGCGAAGGCGTCCAGCCCCGCCAGCGTCGCCGTGTCATAGCCCACCTCGGCCAGGCGCTGCACGCCGGTGATGTTGTTGGTCACCGGGCCCACCAGGCCCACGCGTTCGTCGGCCACCGCCGGGCGCAGCAGGCGGTCCAGCCAGCCGGGGGTCACCACGGTATCGCTGTTCAGCAGCAGCATGAAGTCGCCGTCGGCCGCGGCCAGGCCGACGTTGTTGCCGCCGGCGAAGCCCAGGTTGGCCCCGTTGATGATGACCTTGGCGCGCGGCTCCGCGCTGCCCAGGTCCTCGAGCCAGTCCACGGTGCCGTCGGTCGACCCGTTGTCGACGAGGATGATCTCGTGGTGCGGGTCGGTGTGGCGCAGCAGCGAGGCCACGCAGCGCTGCGTGTGCTCGAGGGCGTTCCAGGTGACGACGATGATCGACACGCGCGGGTTCTCGAGCACGGTGGCGCCATGGCCGGCGTGGCGACGGTCGTGGTACAGCAGGCGCGGCGCCGCGTACGGGCGGATCTGGTTGTGCGGCGTCGGCACGAACTTGCCGTCGTCG
>CAINDZ010000388.1 GCA_903847545.1 uncultured bacterium
CCAGCCGGCCGCGGTCTGCGTGTTGTAGGCGATCCAGCGGTTGTCGGGCGAGTAGACGCCGGTGGCCAGGTTGTTCCCGTCGCTCTTGACCACCGTCACCGCCTCGGTGGCGCCGGAACCGAGCGACAGCCGCCGCGTCTCGCTCTTGCCGTCCTCGCGCGTGAAGTCCAACAGGAGGTCCCGGTCGTTCGCGCCGACGCTGCTGGGCCCGATCTCCCGCTTGGACTCCATGACGATGGCGGCGCCCCCCTGCCCGTCCACGGGCTGCTGGAAGATGCGGAAGGTGTCGCCTTCCTTCGATTCGTAGAACACGGACCTGCCGGTGGGCGACCAGACGGCGCGCGTCTCGTCGCCCGGGGCGAACGTGAACCGCGTCCGCAGCCCCGTCGCCAGGTCGACCAGCCACAGGTCCGTGCCCTCGTTCGAGGCGTTGCGCACCTCGACGACGGCGCGCTTGCCATCGGGCGAGATCGCCGGGTGGAAGAGCTGGCCCGGCTCACCCAGGACCTGGGAGGCGCCGCTGGTGATGTCGGTCCAGGACAGCGTCCGCCCCGCTTCCGCCGAGGCCCCGGTCTGGTACACGAGCATGCCCGTCAGCGACGCGCTGAACACGCCGACGACCGCGTTCGGGATGAACAGCACGTTCTCCACCAGCGGCGTGCCGCCGACATTCGCCTTGGGCTGGTCCGGGTTGAACGGCGTGGCCATCAGGACGCCCTCGCGCACCGTCATCAACCTGCCGTCGACGTATTCGGCCGTGCCCTGGGACTTGGCGATGGGCCGCGGCGCGACCGTCGAATCCAGGCTCGCCAGGAACACCGTGTGCTCGTTGCCGGCGGAAGAGCGCCCGATGAAGATGAACCGCTTCCCGTCGGGCAGGAAACGCGGATGCCGGTGCGAATTCTGCTCGGGGCCGATCTTCGTGATCCGGACCGGCTCGCCGCCGATCTCGGGCACCCGGAAGATGCCGCTGTCGGCGTTGGGCGCGAAGATGATGTCGCCTTTCCGGTTCCAGGAGCCGCCCTTGACGTTGGGCGCCGTACACAAGGTCACCGGCGGGCCGCCGGCCACGGCGACCTTCTTGAGCTTCTTGCCGGCGTCCTCGTTGTAGGCGATGAACTTGCTGTCCGGCGACCAGAACGGGTACGAGGCCGACTCGGTGCCGGACAGGGCGACCGATTCGCCCTTGTCCAGGTGCCGCAGGTAGAGTCGGGTCACGCCCTGTGAATCCATCGCGGTGAACGCCACCATCGCGCCGTCCGGTGACAGGACGGCCGCCCCGGGATTCGTGGAGTTCAGGTCGTAGTCCGTGCCCTTCGGCGGCGGGATCATCGTGTGCAGCACCGGCGCCGGCGCCGACCCTCCGAGCACCTTCGCACCGACGAACACGCCCAACGCCAGGCACGCCAGCGTCACGCCGATCAGCAGCAGCGCCGGCGCACGACCGCGCACCGCGTCGGCGGCGACGGACGCCGGCGCCAGGCTCGAGAAGCTGAGGTGCGAACTGCTGCCGCTGCCGTCCTGCAGGAAGATGCGCGCCTCACCGATGTCGCGCAGCCGCTGCTTCGGGTTGCGCTCGAGGCAGCGCTCGATCATGCGGCACAGCGCCGGCGCCTCGGCCACCGGCAGCAGGTTCCACTCGGGCTCGGCGCGCAGCACCGCGGCCAATGTGTCGGACGCAGTCTCGCCCTCAAACAGGCGCTTGCCCGTCAGCATCTCGAAGAGGATGACGCCGAACGCCCAGATGTCGGTGCGCCGGTCGACGGCGCCGCCGCGCGCCTGCTCGGGACTCATGTAGGCGGCCGTGCCCAGCACCGTGCCCAGCTGCGTCATCGCCCCGGTGATGGTCGGCATCGCCGAGGACTCGCCCTGTTTCGCGCCGTCGCCGAACCACGCCTGCGCCAGCCCGAAGTCGAGGATCTTCACCTCGCCCTCGGTCGTCTCCATGATGTTCGCCGGCTTCAGGTCGCGGTGGACGATGCCGTTCTCGTGCGCCGCCTCGAGCCCCGCCGCGATCTGCCGCGCGATGCTCAGCGTCTCGGCCACCGGCACCGGCCCGGCCGACATGCGCTTCGTCAGCTCGGCACCCACGACCAGCTCCATCACCAGGAACCGGACGCCGGCCACCTCCTCGAACCCGTACACGGTCGCCACGTTCGGGTGCTGCAGGCTGGCCAGGGCCCGGGCCTCGCGCTGGAAGCGGGCCTCGCGCTCGGGATCGCCCGCCAGCTCGACCGGCAGCACCTTGATCGCCACGTCCCGCCCCAACTTGGTGTCGCGGGCCGCGAACACCTCGCCCATGCCGCCCTTGCCCAGCTTCGCGGTGATCTCGTAGTGCAGCAACGACTTGCCGATCATGGGAACCTCCGGCGGAGTGGCGCGCGCAGACTGATTTGGAAATGAGAAGCGAAATCACCATAGCACTTATAAAGGAATATTGCCGAGCTATTTTCTCGGATTTGCTTCAGGCCGCCGGGGGTGAGACTTGCGCCGGCACAAGTGCGCCGCCACAGCCCCTCAGGGCGTTCCTGTCCGCCCTCTGGGGCCAAGAATTGTGCAAATTGAAAATCTCATTTACCGATTGCACAACGCGCGCGCTTGCCGATCAGGCCGGGGCCAAAACCGACACCCGGGCGGCCTGGTCATCGACGACCTTGGAACTGTCTACTTGACGGGGGAGCTTACGGCACGATTCTGAGAGTCAGAGACAACTCGGCGGCCCGCCAGGCGCGTTCACCGCTCTCGCCGAAATCTCTCTCTTTCGAGCCCGCGCGCCGCGCCGAAATTCCACCCCCACAACCCCGCCCCCCACAAACACATACAAGAAGATCCCCGCGCCCAAGGCATCGGGGGTCTCTGTTGACTTCTCGCCGAGCGATTCCGCGGCGGAAGAAGATTGGCTCCTCGGTCGGGGCACGCAGCGTGACTCGCAGGAGAGAGATTTGGGGCCTCAGCGGAAAAGGGCTTTCAAATCACCGAAGCTATTCGACTTGGTTCCTACCGGAACTGAAGAATACGGCGCGAAATTTACGTAGCCGTGCATTTGAGGATTTGTCGCATCATTGCCGTCTATAATCCAAGCTGATATCGAGTCGGCGATCGCGGTTCCCCAGTAGTTTCCCGCCATATCGATGTAGCGGTCCGGAAGCTGTGGAAACCCCTGTAGTCGTACAGCCTTGCCCAAACCTCGGAGAATGTGGTTACTCCGGAAACGTGGCGTGCAGTCAGAAATATTGATTGCCTCGCTGGTTGATCCCGAAAAGACATTTCGTTCGCAGTTGACGTTGCTTGCTCCCTGCGCGAAATAGACATTCGTGCTGCCACCGTCCAAAACACTGTCCACAATCTGCATGACCCCAGTCCCATACACCATCAGGCCCCATTGCGAACCCGCAATATTGCAGCGCCGCATCGTTCCCGCACATCTGTCAAAGATGCCAGAATTGACACACTGCGTCATCACACAATCTTCAACCATCACCGACGGAATCAGCTGACAATTGAACGGCAAGTAAGATTGCGAGAACTGACATTGGCGTATGAGGACGCTAGCGGCCGGGCTCAAAGCTGCTACGTCAATGTTCGTGCCCAAAGAGAAGCTGCAGTTGCGTACTTCAACAGAGCCAAACGACATGATCCCTTTGTATATGCGCTGGAAATCGCAGTGCTCAATCGAACACGAGCCCGACTGTATGTATTGGCCGAATCTCACATCAGCAATAGAAAGAGATGAGATTTGTAGCCGGTCACTTAATTGCGGTGGGAAAAACAATACACCCGCCGAATAGTCGCCAAAATTCCACGTGCCGGGAGTCTCGGGGCCAATGTGCGTAGCCCCGTCCCCCGAGCCGATGATCGTCAAAGAACCCGACTCCACGTACAAATAGATATACCAATTGATGCCCGAAGCGACATGTGTTGTGTACTCAGTGAATCTTCCGGGCCCGACCCTGATGGTGTCCCCGCTCGCGGAAGCATCAACGGCGTCTTGAATCACCGCAAAGTCCCCCGAGCCATCTTTCTCAACTCGCCAAGATCGAGCTTCTGACACAGAGGCCGCGAGGGCCAAGAGCAATAGAACAGGCAGGCCCCTCGCCGGGGCCCACCAACTAGTGATCTTCGAAAGGTGCACTGCTGCTTCTCCAGGCCGCTACTTGACCAAAAGCATGCGCTGGCTGTACGCCTTCCCGTCCGCGGTCATACGGACGAAGTACACGCCACTTGCCGCGCTCCGACCACCGTCATCGCACCCATCCCACCGCACCGCGTGCGCTCCCTGTGCGAGTGTCCCATCTGCGAGATTCTTGATTCGACGCCCACCGATATCAAACACCGAGACAGTCAGCCGTGTTGTCTCTCGCAACGTGAACATGATCTCCGTGTCCGGATTGAATGGGTTCGGAGCAATCGATTGCAATTCCGTCTCGAATCTGGGAGCCTCCGCAACCGGCTCCTCTCGTGCCATTGCTCCGCCCCCATACTTGCTCGCCGAACTCGCATCGGCGGCAACCAAGACGGGCTCTATCGCCAGACCAAACGTTTGGTCAATACCCACCCAGTTAGTTCCATCCACAGTGACCCAACTCTTGGCCCCAGCACCGTCGACATAGCCGATTCCCGCGCCGCCGTCAGCCCCATCCGAAACCGCAGCATTGGCGGATAAGAAAATCAACCGCCCATTCTCCCCCAACCGCCCGAGGATCGCGCCCCCGCCACCCCTCGATTGTGGCACGCTGCGCCCCGGCCCGTCAATCCACCCCCCGAATGCCGGCCTGCAGCCGCCGAAACGGCGCCTGACAGCGCTCATGCCG
>CAINDZ010000389.1 GCA_903847545.1 uncultured bacterium
CCGCGGGCGTAGAGGATGTCGTCCTCGATGCGCGGCTCGAACGGCGGCGTGTGCCACAGGTCGAGCGGGTCGACCGGCTGCACGTCGTAGTGGCCGTAAAGCAGCAGTGTCGGCCGGTCGGGACGGGGCGCGGTCTGCGCGAAGACCAGCGGGTGGCCGTCGCCCTCGATGATCTCGGCGACCAGGCCCAGCCCGCGCAACTCGTCGGCGCAGAACTCCGCGGCGCGACGAACATCGGCTGCGTGATCGGACTGCGAACTGATGCTCGGGATGCGGAGCAGCTCGCACAACTGGTCCACGTGCGACTGTCGGTGGGCGTGCAGGTACGCGAGCACATCAGCGAGCGCCATGGCGGTTCTCCGGGGTTCGGGACGGCGCGCGGGGCGGGGGCTGGCGCGCTACTTCCGCTGCCTACAGGCCGCCAAACTACCCTTGACACGCCGGAGTGTCGAGGCCATTGTGACCGGGTCGGCCGGCAAGGTCCCGTCGCCGGCGCCAGAATTCCAAGCCGCCCGCCGTACCTGGTGATCCCGAGGGCTCGACGCCGCCCGGGAGGCGCGTCCTTGTCGACGATGCCAGCCGGTTGCCCCACGGCGCGACGGCACATCCACGTGACACAGTCCGAGGGAGGAACCCCCATGGCTGACATGATCATCAGCAAGACGAAGACGAAGGAATCGGTCAAGGAGTGCAACGTTTCCGGCGAGTTCTACGACGCCCTCGACGCCAAGGTGCGCGAGCTGATCCTCGCCGCCGAGAAGCGCGCCCTCGAGAACGGCCGCAAGACCGTTCGCCCCTGCGACCTCTAGTCGCCGGTCGTTCGACATCGACGGCGGCCGGTCGCGCGCCGGCCCGCGCCGTGGACGGGGATCCTTCGGGGTCCCCGTTTCGCATCGTGCCCCGTCGACACCGCTGCCCGGGACACGGGAACGGGCGGCGACAGGCGCACCGTCGGCGACCACGACGGGTGACGACCGAAGGCGCGATTCCCGGGCGCGGCGATACGGCAGTGACCACGCTGCAGTGACGATGCCGCCGGTGCGGCGCGACGTGGCCCACGGACCCGGCGCGACGTGGTCCACGGACCCGGCGCGGCCCGCCCCTTGCCCCGCGACGCCCGACGAGGGGAGTCGCCATGCCGGTCAGGATCAGGACGGGCGCGGTCGCGGGCATCTCCGGCCAGCCCGTGAGCGTCGAGGTCGTCATCAATCGCGGTCTGCCCGGCTTCCACCTGGTGGGGCTGCCGGGGGCCGAGGTGCGCGAGAGCCGCGAGCGCGTGCTGGCGGCGCTGCGCCACAGTGGCGTGCGCGTGCCGCCCGGGCGCATCACCGTCAACCTGGCGCCGGCGGGCGTGCGCAAGAGCGGCGCCTCGTTCGACCTTGCGATCGCGATCGGCATCGTCGCGGCGGCCGAGGGGCTGGCGACGGATGCGGGCACGGCTGCGCGCCTGCAGGCGCTGTTCGTGGGCGAGCTGTCGCTGTTCGGCGAGTTGCGGCCGGTGCGCGGACTGCTGCCGGTGCTGCTGGATGCGACGTCACGCGGCTCGCGGGTGGCCGTGGTGCCGCGCTCGCAGGCCGGCGAGGCCGCGCTGGCGCCGGGGCTGCGCGTGGTCGCGGCCGACGACCTGCGGCAGGTCCTCGACTGGTGCCGCGCGGCCGCGGAGCCGCCCGCGCCGGTGGCACCGCCTGTCCGGCGCGCGCCCGCG
>CAINDZ010000390.1 GCA_903847545.1 uncultured bacterium
CTTCCGCGAGTGGCCCGAGCGCCTGACGCTGGCCAGCCTGCCCGTCTTCATGGCCGTGATGGTTGCGCTGTGGCCGCTGCGCATGGTCCTGCGCGGCTACCGGCGCCTGCTGCAGCGGCTGGTGCCGGCGTCGGGTCACAGTCGACGTCGCCTGGACCGCGGCAGCCTCGCAGCGCTGATGCTGGCGCACGCGCCCCAGTCGCAGCAGGAGCGCGGCTTCGCCGAGATCCTCGACCGCTTCCTGCAGCTGGCGCACCGCCCGCTGACGGCGCTGATGCGCCCGCTCGGCTCGATCGTCACGATCGGCCCCGAGACCACCGTCACCGAGTGCCTCGAGGTGGCGGCCCGGTCCGGCCTCAGCCGCCTGCCGGTGACGCGCGAGGACGGTTGCGCGCTGCAGGCCTACGTGACCGCGCGCGACCTGCTCTTCCTGGACGCGGAAATGGCCGACCGCCCGGTGCCCCGGCGCCTGTGGCGGCCGTTCGTGCTGGTGGACGCCCGCATGACGGCCTACGAGGTCTTCGAGGAGCTGCGCGGCCAGGCCAACCAGATGGCCGCCGTGTGCGACCCGGCGGGGAACCCGCTCGGCCTGATCACGTTGGAGGACCTCATCGAGACCGTGATGGGATCCATCCACGACGAATTCGACCCGCAGGTGGCCGCCGGCCCGGCGGCATGAACGCAAGGAGTGGACGATGAGCGACGACGTGGGACTGACACGGCATGACCATGTGCTGATGGGCCTGGTCTTCAGCCTGCAGCATGCGACGATGGTGCAGCTGGGCAAGATCCAGGACCCGGTGAGCGGCGCGGTGGGCGTGGACCTCGACCAGGCGCGCGCGACGATCGACGTGCTGGAGATGCTCAAGGTGAAGTGCCGCGCCGGCACGCCGGCCGACGTGCTGCGCATGCTGGACGGCGCGGTGATGGACCTGCAGCTGAACTACATGGACGAGCTGAAGAAGAAGGCCGCGACGGGCGGCGACGCGTCGGCGCCGGCGGTCGAGGGCGCCGACGGGGCCGCGGGCGAACCCGGGCCGTCCGCTTGAGCAGGCGACAAGGGCATCGCGCGAACCCTGGCGGCCGGCTGGCCCTGGGGTTGGCCCTGGGGCTGGCCTGCCTGCTGGCCGTCGCCCCGGCGCGCGCGGGCACGCGCCTCGACGAGGCGTCGCCCCTGCCGCGCCTGCAGGACTCCCTGCGGCTGGGCGGCGTGACGTCGGCGGCGTTGCCGCCGGACGGGCTGTTGACGTTCGGCCTCGGCCTGCGATCGGGCAGCGTGCCGTACCTTGTGGACGGCTGGCGCGAGCGCGTGCAGCGCCGCGACTACCTGCTGCAGGCCGAGTGGAGCCCGCTGCCCTGGCTGCAGGCCTGGGGCGAGGTGCCCTGGCGCACCTGGTCGGGCGGCGCCGGCTGGATTCCCGAGGACGGCAGCGGCCTCGGCGACGGCACGTGGCAGGTGGTGGCCGGCCGCGCGGTGGCCGGCGACGCCGTGCGCCTGGCGCTGTTGGGCGGCGGCAACCTGCCGCTCGGCCGGCGCAGCGAGGGGCTGGGCGAGGGCGTGTGGTCGCCGCAGGCCGGTGCCGCGCTCACGATGTGCCTGTGGCGCGGGGCCCGCGTGCCCGAGATGCGCCTGCACCTGAACCTCCGCCGAACCTGGAACCGCGCCGAGGACACCGGCTACGGCTGGCTGCAGGAGGGCTTCGAGCCGTGGCCCGCGCGCTATCCCGCCGCCGACGCGGTGGGCGGCGCCGACGGCAACGACGTCACCACGCTCGGCGGCGCGGTCGAGTTCCGCCGCGGCTCCACCTCGCTGTGGGTTGACTACACGCGCGACCGCTTCCCGGCCACCGACGCCGTCGCGCCGCGCGAACAGTTCAGCGGCGTCGGCGCCGGCCTGCGCTGGGGCCTCAGCGAGGGGTGGGCCCTGGGCGGCTCGTACCTTGTGTCGCTGGCTCGCGACGACGCAACCACCGCCTGGTACCCGGCGTTCCCCGACTGGTCGATGTCCGTCGCCGTGTCGCGGCAGTTCGCGCTCGGCGGCCGCGACCGGGACCGCGACGGCATCGTCGACCGGCGCGACGCGTGTCCCGACCTGGCCGAGGATCACGACGGCTTCCGCGACGGCGACGGCTGTCCCGACGTGGACAACGACCACGACGGCATCCCCGATGCGCGCGACGCCGCGCCCGACAAGCCCGAGGACTTCGACGGCTTCCTCGACAAGGACGGCGTGCCCGACCCCGACAACGACGCCGACGGCGTGCCCGACCTGACGGACCTTTGCCCGGACAAGCCGGAGGACCTCGACGGCGATGCCGACGACGACGGCTGCCCCGAGGCGCTGCAGGACGCCGACCGTGACGGCGTGCCCGACGCGGCCGACGACTGCCCGGAGGCGCTCGAGGACTTCGACGGCTTTGCCGACAAGGACGGATGCCCGGACCCGGACAACGATCTCGACGGCATCGAGGACGCGCGCGACGGCTGCCCGGACCAGGCCGAGGATTACAACGGCGTGCAGGACAAGGACGGCTGCCCGGACGCGGCGCCGGCGCCGGTGTGGAAGTAGGGGCGGATCCGGTCTACTGACCCGGGAAGCTAGGCGCCGTCGCCGGCCAGTTCGCGCTTGGCCGCCTGCCAGGCCGCCTCCAGCTCGTCGAGGGTCGCCGAGCCCAGCTCGCGGCCCTCGGCGCGGAAACGCGCCTCGACCAGGCGGAAGCGCGCGGCGAAGCGCTGGTTGGCCTTGCGCAGCGCCATGTCGGGCTGCACGCGGTGCCAGCGCGACAGGTTCACCAGCGAGAACAGGACGTCGCCCAGCTCGTGCTCGATCGCGGCGTGGTCGCCGCCGGCCACGGCCTCGTCCAGCTCGGCGAACTCTTCCTGCAGCTTGTCCTTCACGCCGTCGATGGCCGGCCAGTCGAAGCCGACGTCGGCGGCGTCGTGCTGCCAGCGGTAGGCCAGGTGCAGCGGCGCCGTCGAGGACGGCATCTCCTTCAGCACGCTCTCGGCCTCGGGGTCCAGGCCCTTGTCGCGCTTCTCCTGCGCCTTCATCTCGTTCCACAGGCGCTGGCTGGTGCCCACCTCGTGGGCCTGCTCGTCGCCGAACACGTGGGGGTGGCGCCGGATCAGCTTGGCGTTGCCCTGCCGGGCCACGTCGTGCATCGACGTCCCGGTCGTCTCGCCCAGGATCTCGCAGCAGAAGCAGGTCATGAACAGCAGGTCGCCCAGCTCCTCGCGCACGTGGTCGGTGTCGCCCGACAGCGCGGCGTCGACCAGCTCACCGGCCTCGTCCAGCAGGTAGCGGGCGGCGTCGACCAGCGTCTGCTTGCGGTCCCACGGGCAGCCGCCCGGCGCGCGCAGCGTGTGGATGGTGGCCAGCAGGTCCTCGAAGGGGGATGCCGGGTTGTCCGAAGCCATGGGAGCGCCTTCCGCCGCAGGGTGTCTCGGGCCGACCGGAGGCCCACAGTAAATGAGTTTGGCGGGACGGCCAACTCCCGGTTATCCTGAACGGTCGCCCACCTCGCTTGCCAACCAGCAGCCCGGGGACCGTGACGTGACCAGGAAGAGCACCCGGAAAGACGACGACACGCCCGCCCTCGGGCCCGCGGCCGTGCCCGCCGCCCCCGCCTGCGACGAGGCGGCCGGCGGCGCCGGCACCGAGGAATGGATCCGCATCAAGGGCGCGCGCCAGCACAACCTGCGGAACATCGACGTCGACATCCCGCGCGGCCGCTTCACCGTCGTCTCGGGCCTGTCGGGCTCGGGCAAGTCGTCCCTGGTCTTCGACACGCTCTACGCCGAGGGCCAGCGCTGCTACGTCGAGTCGCTGTCGACGTACGCCCGCCAGTTCCTCGAGCGCCTGCCCAAGCCCGACGTCGACTGGATCGACGGCGTCAGCCCGGCCATCGCCATCGAACAGCGCAACGCCGTGACCAGCGGCCGCTCGACCGTGGGCACCGTGACCGAGATCAACGACTACCTGCGCGTGCTGTGGGCGCGCGCCGGCACCGTGCACTGCCCCGCCTGCGACGTCGATGTCGACCGGCACACGCCGGACTCGGTCTGGCGCGATGTTCGCAAGGCGCGCGACGAGGGCGACGCCGTCCTGGTCTGCTACCCGCTGCCGGGCGGCAGCGCCCCGGCCGTCGGCTGGTGGGAGCCGCTGCTGGCGCAGGGTTTCCAGCGCGTGGTGGCGAAGGGCGGCGTCCACGTGCTCGACGGCGCCGATCCCGCGCTGCTGGAATCGCTGCCGGGGGCCGAGGGCATCGACGTGGTGGTCGACCGCCTGCACCTGAAGCCGGCGGCACGCTCACGCTTCGTCGAGGCCGTCGAGCTGTCGCTGGCGCAGTCGGGCCTGGCGGCCATCCGCGACCGCGACCTGGGCTGGCGCGCCGAATACTCCGGCGACCTGCGCTGCGGCGGCTGCGGACGCGTGTTCCCCGATCCGTCGCCGCGCCTGTTCTCGTTCAACTCGCCCGAGGGGGCCTGCGCGGCGTGCAAGGGCTTCGGCAACAAGCTGGAGTTCGACGAGGACCGCATCATCCCCGACGCCTCGCTGACCATCCGCGAGGGCGCCGTGAAGCCCTGGAGCACCGAGTCCTTCGCGCGCGACTTCACGGCGCTGCTGCGCTTCTGCGCGCGGAAGAAGATTCCCACCGACGTGCCCTTCCACAAGCTGTCGCGCGCCCAGCAGAAGCTGGTGCTCGACGGCGGCGACGAGACCTACGTCGGCGTGGTGCCGTTCCTCGAGACGATGCGCCGCGAGATGCGCAAGGGCCACCACCGCTTCTTCACGCGCCGCTTCATGGGCGACACCGAGTGCCGCGCCTGCGGCGGCAGCCGGCTGCGCGAGGAGGCGCTGGCCGTGCGCGTGCAGGGCCTGGACCTCGGGCAGGTGGGCAAGCTGCCGGTCGAGGAGGCGCTGCAGAAGGTCGG
Source organism: uncultured bacterium (assembly GCA_903847545.1). GTDB lineage: Bacteria > Krumholzibacteriota > Krumholzibacteriia > LZORAL124-64-63 > LZORAL124-64-63 > CAINDZ01. The sequence goes on from CAINDZ010000390.1 coordinate 4,936, forward strand.
CGCGCTCAGGCTGGGCAAGTCGGCGGCCGCGGCCGCGGGCGAGGTGCGCGACGAGGTGCTGCACCGGCTGCGCTTCCTCGAGCGCGTCGGGCTGGGCTACCTGACGCTGGACCGCCTGACGCGCACGCTGTCGGGCGGCGAGGCGCAGCGCATCCACCTGGCCAACGCGCTGGGCGCGCGGCTGGTCGACACGCTGTACGTGCTGGACGAGCCGACGTGCGGCCTGCACGCCGGCGACGTCGAGCGCCTGACCGCCACGCTGCGCGACCTGGTCACGGCCGGAAACACGGTGGTCGTCGTCGAGCACGACCTGTCGGTGCTGCGCGCGGCCGACCACTTCGTCGAGCTGGGGCCGGCGGCCGGCACCGGCGGCGGTCACCTGGTCTTCCAGGGGCCGCTGGACGAGGCGCTCAAGGCCGACACGCTGACCGCGCGCCACCTGCGCGGCGAGGCGCGCGGCGGGGCCGAGCGCCCGCGCCGCCCGGCGCCCGACCGCTGGCTGGTGGTCAAGGGCGCGCGGCTGAACAACCTGCGCGAGATCGACGTCAAGGTGCCGCTGGGGCGGTTCGTTGCGGTGACCGGCATCTCGGGCTCGGGCAAGAGCTCGCTGCTGAACGGCTGCCTGCACGACGGGCTGACCGCGCGCGCGACGGGCGGCGTCGGCCGCGCGTTCCCCTTCACGTCCATCCAGGGCGGGCACGGGGTGGGGCGCGTCATCCGCGTCGACCAGTCGCCCATCGGCAAGACCAGCCGCTCGAACCCGGCCACGTACCTGCAGGTGCTCGGCCCCGTGCGCGAGCTGTTCGCCGACACGCGCGACGCGCGCTCGCGCGGGTTCGCGGCCGGACGGTTCAGCTTCAACACCGCGGGCGGACGCTGCGCCAACTGCCAGGGCCTCGGCTACCACCGCGTCGAGATGCAGTTCATGGCCGACATCGAGGTGCCCTGTGAGGACTGCCGCGGAAGCCGCTTCAACGCCGCCACGCTCGAGATCCGCTACAAGGGGCTGAGCATCGCCCAGGTGCTCGACCTGACCATCGACGATGCACTCGCCTTCTTCGGCGACGTGCCGGCCGTGGGGCAGAAGCTGTGGCTGCTGAAGAAGGTCGGGCTCGGCTACCTGGGGCTGGGCCAGCCGGCGCCGACGCTGTCGGGCGGCGAGAGCCAGCGCCTGAAGATCGCGCGCGAGCTGGCGCTGCCCGCGGGCAAGCACAACCTCTACCTGCTTGACGAGCCGACCACCGGCCTGCACGCCGAGGACGTGCGCGCGCTGGTGAAGGTGCTGCACGAGCTGGTCGAGGCCGGCCACTCGGTACTGGTCATCGAGCACAACCTCGACCTCGTGGCGCAGGCCGACTGGGTGATCGACCTCGGGCCCGGCGGCGGCCGCCACGGCGGCCACCACTACAACGTCTACCGCAGCCGCACGCCCGACTTCGCCGAGGGCGAGACGTCGC
>CAINDZ010000391.1 GCA_903847545.1 uncultured bacterium
GCGCGTCACGTTCAGGCCGGCCTTGCTGTAGAACGACGAGGCCACCAGGCTGTTGTCCTGGATGTTCGCCGCGGCCTTGCCCTGGCGCGCCAGCGTCGTACCCGTGTAGCGCAGCATGTCGATGCCGCCGTCGACGTAGTTGCCCATGCCCAGCTCGAAGTTGTCGAACGCGATGGTCACCCACGTGCCCACCGCCGCGCTGACGGTCACGTAGCCGGTGCGCGTCACGGTGTTCGTGCCGGCGGCGTTGGTGGCGGTCAGGGACACGTCGTACGTGCCCGCCGCCGCGTAGGTGTGGCTGGGGTTGCGCGATGTCGACGAAGTGCCGTCGCCGAACGTCCAGGCCCAGGACGACGGCGCGTTGGTCGACTGGTCGGTGAAGGTGACGGCCAGCGGCGCCGACCCCGTGACCGGCGTGGCGGTGAACGCGGCCACCGGGGCCGTCAGGAGGCCGACGGTGATGTAAGAGGTCTTCGTCAGCGTGTTGGTGCCCGTGGCGTTGGTCGCGGTCAGCGACACGTTGTAGGTGCCGGCCTCGCTGTAGGCGTGGCTCGGGTTCTGCGCCGTGGACGTGCCGCCGTCGCCGAAGTCCCAGCTCCACGAGGTGGCCGAGCCGGTCGAGGCGTCGGTGAAGCTCACCGTCAGCGGAGCGTACCCGCTGACCGGCGTCGCCGAGAACGCCGCCGTCGGCGCCACGGGCGTGGCGCCCTGCACCGCGGCCTGCGCGTTGACGAAGCCGTAGCCGGCGTAGCGGTCCCAGCCGGCCCCCGACTCGGCGTTGACGACATCGCGCGCGGTGCTGGTCAGCGCCGCCCTCACCTGCGCCGGCGTGTAGGCCGGGTTCGCGGAGATCACGAGCGCCGCCACGCCCGCCACGTACGGCGTGGCGCAACTGGTGCCGTTGAAGTAGGGCTCGAGGTCGCCGGCCTTGTAGCCGCCGCTGCCCATGATGTCACAGGTCGGCAGGATCGTCGGCCCGATGATGTCGACGGCGCCGGCGGCGTCCTTCGTCACCGAGCCGTAGCTGGAACCCCACCAGCGCTCGCCGTCGCAGGTCCAGCCTCGCGGGTCGGCGACCACGCCCGAGTTCAGCTCGGAGGCCACGCTCGAGCTGCGCTTGCGGTCGCCGGACGGCGCCGCGGCGCCCACGCCGATCACGTACGTGCTGCACGCCGGGTAGCTGATGGACGACTTGTTCTCGTTGCCGGTCGCCGCCAGGATGACGGCACCCGCGTTGTTCGCGTACTGCAGCGCCGTCTCGGTGGCGGCGTCGGACACGATGGCGGCGCCGAGGCTCATGCTGATGACGTCGGCGCCGTGGTCGGCCGCGTAGTAGAGCGCCGCCTGGATCGCGCTGAAGTACATCGTGCCCGCGCTGTTGGCCACCTTCAACGGCATGATGCTGCACCCGGGAGCCACGCCGACCGAGCCCACGCCGTTGTTCAGCGCGGCGGCAATGCCGGCGCAGCACGTGCCGTGGCCGCCACCGGTCGCGTTGTCGTCGGGATTCGCGTCGTTGTCGCCGAAGTCGTAGCCGGTGACCAGGCGCAGGTCGGTGTGCTCGGTGTCGACGCCCGAGTCGATGATGGCGATGACCACGCCCGCCGAGCCGTAGCCCTGCGCGCCGGCCCACGCCTCGGGCGCATTGGCATCCATGCCCGCCGTGCCCACGCCGGCGCCCGAGTGCGTGTAGGTGCCGCCCCAGTCGTAGGCCGGCAGCTGCGCGGTGTTGTTGTGCCCCCAGTGCGCGGCATAGCTCGGGTCGGTGGGCGCGTCGTTCGGGTACGCCACCCAGTCCAGCGACACGGCCTGCACGTCGGAAAGCTGGCCGAACTCGTCGGCCAGGCCCTGCAGGTCCTCGACGTTCTCGAAGTCGAACATGAACCAGCGGTCGGCGCCCGTGCCGGCCGACTTGCCGGGGTTGGCGGCGGTGTCGTAAGGGCGCGTGATGTTCACGATGCCGGCCTGCTGTGCCAGCGCATCGACGCCGGTGAGGCCCGTGCGCGCATACGGCACGCGGGCGCCCTTCGACCGCGGGACATCCACGAGCAGCGACTTCGTCGTCGTCTCGCGGAACTGCACCAGCAGCCGGTTGGGCGCGAACGCCAGCGAGTCGGCGGGCTCGCCCAGGCGGGGGCCGCCCATCGTTCCGTACAGCGACGAAGTGGCGGGCAGCCGCGCGTCGTCGAACGGGCCGACCTTCAGGCCGACGGCCACGACGACAAGCATGACCGGCAGGATGACGGGCAGGATCGCGCGCGCCCCGGGAAAGCGGCGATGTCCGTTCATGGCTGCTCCTGGCGATGGGTATGGTGAGGCGCCAAAGGCGCAGAACGCTCGGGGTCGCTGTCGCAAGGCCAATGCCAGCAAA